>NZ_BAAHXD010000071.1:0-8385 GCF_054657115.1 Methyloparacoccus murrellii
GGCCGGGACGCTCCCGACCCGCCGGCGATGCGGTAGAATTCGCGGCATTATCGCGGTGCCACGGCATATGAATCGCGGGCGCCTGCCCGGATTCCGTCGCCGACAGCCGGTCGCCCGATGATCTGCCATACGGGCAGACAGGCGGAACGGCCCCGCCTCTCCTACCGGCCATCGTTGCCCACCAATGCGACGGGCCCAATTCCACGCGCAAACCCAGCCGGAGTCGCTTGATGCAGCCCACCCAGACCCTACTCGTTACCGGCGGCGCCGGGTTCATCGGCGGCAATTTCGTCATTCGCCAGATACAGCGCGGCGATACGGAGATCGTCAACCTGGACGCGCTCACCTATGCCGGCAACCTGGATACCCTGGACAGCGTGGAGGATCACCCGAACCACAATTTCGTGCTCGGCTCGATCGGCGACAGCGCGCTGGTGGATTATCTTCTGCTCCGCCACCAACCTACGGCCATCGTCAATTTTGCCGCCGAGAGCCATGTCGATCGCTCGATCGACTCACCCGAGGCCTTCATCCAGACCAATATCCTCGGCACCTTCCAGTTGCTGGAAGCGGCCCGCCGCTACTGGCGCAACCTGGCGGATGACGCCCGGAACCGGTTCCGCTTCCTGCATGTGTCGACCGATGAGGTCTACGGCAGCCTCGGGCCCAGCGGCAGGTTCACCGAGACCACGCCCTACCAACCCAACTCGCCCTATTCCGCCTCCAAGGCCAGTTCCGACCATCTGGTGCGGGCGTATTTCCATACCTATGGCCTGCCTGTCCTGACCACCAACTGCTCCAACAACTATGGGCCCTTCCAGTTCCCGGAAAAACTGATCCCCCTGATGATCCACAACGCCCTGGCGGGCCGGCCGCTGCCGGTCTACGGTGACGGCTCGAATGTCCGCGACTGGCTGTACGTGGAAGACCACTGCCGGGCGATCGAGCGGGTACTGGAAGCCGGCACGCCGGGCGAGGTTTACAATGTCGGCGGCAACAACGAGCTGACCAACCTGTCGGTGGTACAGGCGCTCTGCGATCTGCTGGACGAACTGTGCCCGGATTCACCGCACAGGCCGCACCGTCAGCTGATCAACTTCGTCACCGACCGCCCGGGACACGACCGGCGCTACGCCATCGACGCCGGCAAGATCGCCTCGCAGCTGGGCTGGGTGCCGAGCGAAACCTTCGCGACCGGGCTGCGCAAGACCGTGCGCTGGTATCTGGACCACCAGAACTGGTGTCAGCGGGTCATGGACGGCAGCTATCGCGGCGAGCGGCTGGGCACCGGCACGGCCGGCTGAGCCACCCTCGCCAGGACACCGCATCCCCGACACCACACGCTCCGAGTCTCCCTGTCCCATGTCGACCCTGAAAGGCATCATTCTCGCCGGCGGCTCCGGCACCCGGCTGCACCCGCTCACCCACGTGACCAGCAAGCAGCTGCTGCCGGTCTACGACAAGCCGATGATCTACTACCCGCTGTCGGTGCTCATGCTGGCCGGCATTCGCGACGTGCTCATCATCACCACGCCGCACGACGCGCCGATGTTCCAGCGGCTGCTGGGCGACGGCAGCCAGTGGGGCATGGCGCTCAGCTACCGCGAGCAACCGCGGCCCGAGGGACTGGCACAGGCCTTCGTCATCGGGCGCGACTTCATCGGCCGGGATCGCTCCTGCCTGATCCTCGGCGACAACATCTTCTACGGCCACGGCTTTACCGAAACCCTCGCCCGGGCGGCGGCCCGACCGGAGGGCGCCACCGTGTTCGGCTACTGGGTCCAGGATCCGGAACGCTACGGCGTGGCCGAATTCGATGCCGCAGGCCGGGTGGTCAGCCTGGTCGAGAAACCCAGGGCGCCGAAGTCCAACTACGCCGTGACCGGCCTGTACTTTTACGATCACCAGGTCGCCGACATGGCCCGCGACCTGAAGCCGGGCGCCCGGGGCGAACTGGAGATCACCGACATCAACAACCTCTATCTGGCCCTGGGGCAGCTGCAGGTGGAAAAGCTGGGCCGCGGCATCGCCTGGCTCGATACCGGCACCCATGATTCGCTGCTGCAGGCATCCAACTTCATCCAGACCATCGAGCAGCGCCAGGGCCTCAAGGTCAGCTGCCCCGAGGAAATCGCCTGGAGTCAGGGCTGGATCAGCTCGGAACAGCTTGCCGCGCAGGCGGAACCCCTGCGCAAGAGCCACTACGGCGAGTATCTCCTGCGTCTCCTGACCATGGAGCGGCCGGCATGATCATCGAAACCACGCCGCTCCCCGGCCTGTTGCGAGTCCAGCCGGACGTCTTCGGCGACGAGCGCGGCTTTTTCCAGGAAACCTGGCACCAGCGGCGCTACGCGGAAGCCGGCCTGGACCGGCAGTTCGTGCAGGACAACCTGTCCTGGTCGCGCCGCGGCATCCTGCGGGGGCTGCATTTCCAGAATCCGGGGCCGCAAGGCAAGCTGGTGTACGTCCTGCAGGGCGAGGTCTTCGACGTGGCCGTCGACGTACGGGCCGATTCCCCGACCTTCGGCCAGTGGTACGGCGAAACCCTGTCGGCGGAAAACCATCGGCAGCTGTTCGTCCCGGAAGGCTTTGCGCACGGCTTCTGCGTCACCAGCGAAACCGCCCTGTTCGCCTACAAGTGCACCGGTTTCTACGATCCCGGCAGCGAGCACAGCCTGCTCTGGAACGACCCCGACATCGGCATCCGCTGGCCGCTCGAACAGCCCGAGCTCTCGCCCAAGGACCGCCAGGGCCGGCCTCTTGGCGACTTCCCGCGCGATGCCCTGAGCGTATGGTGAAACCGGCCATCCTGCTGATCGGCCGGGACGGTCAGCTCGCCTGGGAACTGCGCCGCACCCTGGCCTGCCTGGGCGAGGTCGTGGCCCTGGGACGCACCGGCGCGCCGGCCATCGACCTGGCCCGCCCGGAAACACTCGCCAAGACCGTGCGCGAATTGCGACCGCAGCTGATCGTCAATGCCGCCGCCTACACCGCGGTCGACCGGGCCGAGCAGGAACCCGAACAGGCGCGGCGGATCAACGCCGAGGCCGTCGGCATCCTGGCGCAGGCGGCGCGCGCCGCCGGGTGCGGCCTGGTGCACTACTCGACCGACTACGTGTTCGCAGGCGATGCCGGCCGACCCTATCGCGAGGACGATCCGACCGCTCCGCTCGGCCAGTACGGGCTCGGCAAGCTCGCCGGCGAGGCGGCCATCCGTGCCGCCGGCATTCCCCACCTGATCCTGCGCACGGCCTGGATCTACGGCGGCCGCGGACAGAATTTCCTGCTGACCATGCTCCGTCTGATGCGCGAGCGCGACAACCTCGGCATCGTCGACGACCAGATCGGCGCTCCCACCTGGAGCCGGCTGATTGCCGAGGCCACCGCCCTGATGCTGGCGCGCTGTCTTGATCGGGACCGCTTCGCGCTGGCCGATCACGCCGGTACCTACCACCTGACCGCTGCCGGCGTCACCAGCTGGTACGGCTTCGCCGCCGCCATCCGCGAGCTGGCCCTGGCCCGGGGTCTGCTGGAAGCGACGGCCGCCCGGCTCCGGCCCATCGCGACAGCCGAATATCCGACCCCTGCCCAACGGCCAGCCTATTCGGTGCTGGCCGGCGACCGGCTCGCCCGGACATTCGGCCTCCAGTTGCCGGACTGGCGCCAGTCGCTGGAGCTGTGCTTGGATGAAATCGCCCTGTCCCGCTGAGCCGACGCGCGATGAACCCGCCCGCCTTCATCCACCTGCGTCTGCACACCGAGTACTCGCTGATCGACGGTCTGATCGACATCAAGGCCCTGGTCAGGCAATGCGCCAAACTGGGCATGCCGGCGGTGGCCGTCACCGACCACACCAATCTCTTCTCGCTGGTCAAGTTCTACAAGGCGGCCCAGTCCGCCGGCGTCAAGCCGATCACCGGCGCCGACGTGCTGCTCTATAATGCCGCCGAACCGGCCTCGCCCTACCTGCTGACCCTGCTGGTCCAGGATGAGACCGGCTATCGCAGCCTCAGCGAACTGCTGTCCCGCGCCTACCGGGAGAACCAGCACCAGGGCGTGGCACAGGTCATGCCACACTGGCTGGAAGAGCGCAATGCCGGGCTGATCGCCCTGTCCGGCGGACGCCAGGGACAGATCGGCCGGACCCTGCTGGCCGGCAACCGGGAAGAGGCCCGGCAGCTGGCCGGATACTGGCAGGGCATCTTTCCGGACCGCTTCTACCTGGAATTGCAGCGCACCGGCCGGCCGCACGAGGATATCTACCTGGATGCCGCCGTGGCGCTGGCCACGGAACTGGCGCTGCCGGTCGTCGCCACCAACGATGTGCGCTTCCTGCATGCCAGCGAGTTCGACGCCCATGAAGCCCGCGTCTGCATCCACCAGGGGCGGGTGCTGGAGGATCCGCGGCGGCCTCGCGACTACACCGATCAGCAGTATCTCAAGAGCCCGGCGGAGATGGCCGAGCTATTCGCCGATCTGCCCGAGGCCTTGGAAAACGCCGTCGAAATCGCCAAGCGCTGCAACCTCAGGCTGACCCTGGGCCAGAACTTCCTGCCCCAGTACCCGGTGCCGGCCGGCATGAGCACCGGCGATTATTTCGCCGAAGCCTCCCGCCAGGGCCTGCGCGAGCGCCTGGCGGTGCGCGCCCCGGTCGGCAAGGACTCGCTGGAGGAGCGCACCCGGTCCTACCAGGAGCGGCTGGAGCTGGAAATCGGCGTCATCAACCAGATGGATTTCCCCGGCTACTTCCTGATCGTCGCCGACTTCATCCAGTGGGCCAAGCAGCATGGCATACCCGTCGGCCCGGGGCGCGGCTCGGGCGCCGGCTCGCTGGTGGCCTACGCCCTCAAGATCACCGACCTCGACCCGATCGAATTCGAGCTGCTGTTCGAGCGCTTCCTCAATCCGGAGCGGGTCTCCATGCCCGACTTCGACGTCGATTTCTGCATGGATCGCCGCGACGAGGTGATCGACTATGTCGCCCGCACCTATGGTCGCGACCGCGTGTCGCAGATCATCACCTACGGCAGCATGGCGGCCAAGGCCGTGGTCCGCGATGTCGGGCGCGTGCTCGGCCATCCCTACGGCTTCGTCGACCGCATCGCCAAGCTGATCCCGTTCGAGCTTGGCATCACCCTCGAAAAGGCCCTGCAGGACAGCGAGGACCTGCGGGCACTGTACGAAGCCGACGACGAGGTGCGGGCACTGATCGACCTGGCGCAGTCGCTGGAGGGCCTGACCCGCAACGCCGGCAAGCATGCCGGCGGCGTGGTGATCGCGCCCACCGATCTCACCGACTTCTGCCCGCTCTATTGCGAGGCCGGCGGCGACAACCTGGTCACCCAGTTCGACAAGGACGATGTCGAAGCCATCGGCCTGGTCAAGTTCGACTTCCTCGGCCTGCGGACGCTGACCATCATCGACTGGGCGCTGCAGACCATCAACCGCCAGCGGGCCGGCCGGGGCGAGGCCGCCATCGATATCGCCCAGATTCCGCTCGATGATCCGGCCGCCTACGAGCTGCTGAAGAGCTGTCAGACCACCGCCGTGTTCCAGCTGGAATCGCGCGGCATGAAGGACCTGATCAAGCGGCTCCGGCCGGACTGCTTCGAGGACATCATCGCCCTGGTGGCGCTGTTCCGGCCCGGCCCCCTGCAGTCGGGCATGGTCGACGACTACATCAACGTCAAGCACGGCAAGCAGCAGGCCGAGTACCCGCACCCGCTCCTAGAACCCATCCTCAAGCCCACCAACGGCGTCATCGTCTACCAGGAACAGGTGATGAAAATCGCCCAGGACATGGCCGGCTACACCCTGGGCGGCGCCGATCTGCTGCGCCGCGCCATGGGCAAGAAGAAGCCAGAGGAGATGGCCAAGCAGCGGGAAATCTTCGTCGGCGGCGCCACGGCGAAGGGCATCGACCCGGCCATTTCCGGCTACATCTTCGACCTGATGGAGAAGTTCGCCGGCTACGGCTTCAACAAGTCGCATTCGGCAGCCTATGCCCTGGTCTCCTACCAGACGGCCTGGCTCAAGGCGCACTATCCATCGGCCTTCATGGCGGCGGTGCTGTCCTCGGACATGGACAAGACCGACAAGGTCGTGGTGTTCATCGAGGAATGCCGCAACATGAAGCTGGCCCTCCTCCCGCCCGACATCAACCGCTCGGAGTTCCGTTTCTCGGCCCAGGATGACGGCGTCATCCAGTACGGGCTGGGCGCCATCAAGGGTGTCGGCGAAAGCGCCATCGGCGATATCCTGGAAGAGCGTCGCCGCAACGGCCCGTTCCGCGACCTGCGCAATCTCTGCCGGCGCATCGACGGCCGCAAGGTCAACCGCCGTGTGCTGGAGGCCCTGATCCGCGCCGGCGCGCTGGACAGCCTCGACCCCAACCGCGCCCGCCACATGGCGGCGCTGGGCGACGCCCTCAGGGCCGCCGAGCAGCATGGCGCCATGGCGGCTTCCGGCCAGGATGACCTGTTCGGGCTGTCGGACGAGCCGGCGCCCGCGTCGAACGAGCCGGCCATGCCGGAGGTGGAACCCTGGCCCGAGGCGGAACGCCTCAGCCAGGAAAAGGCCACCCTGGGCCTCTATCTGACCGGTCACCCCATCACCGCCTACGAACGGGACATCACCCACTTCATCAGCGACCGGCTCGGCCCGCTCGCCGAGAAGCACGACCGCAGCGGCGGCACCGAAAGCGGCTATGGCCGGCGCCAGGAAATCAGGGCGGTGGTGGCCGGACTGATCGTGGATCTGCGCACCAAGCAGAACAAGAACGGCAAGCGCATGGCATTCGTGACCCTGGACGACCGGACCGGCCGGCTGGAGGTCGCCATCTTCTCGGAAGCCTTCAACCGCTGTCGCGAATACCTGGTCAAGGACACGCTGCTGGTGGCTGAAGGCAACCTGAGCTGGGACGACTTCGCCGGCCAGCTGCGGCTTGGCGCCGAGCGTCTGATGAGCATCGAGGCGGCACGGGTCGAGTTCGCGAAGCGACTGATCCTGAAGTGGCGCGAGCCGTCGCCCAATGGCGCCGGCGACACAAGCGTCGCGTCGCTGAGGGACCTGCTGGAACCCTATACGGGCGGCCATTGCCAGGTGTTCGTCGAATTCCGCGGCCGCGGCGCCGAGACCCTCATGCACCTGGGCGAACGCTGGCGCGTCCGGCCCGAGGAGCCCCTGCTGAAACAGTTGCGGGCGTTGCATGACGAGGAGCCGGTCCAGCTGGTCTATCAGTGACGGATCGCCGTACCTCCCCGCCCCGGTCCGCTCCCGGAGAGCCCCGTTTGCCGCGATAATGAGGGCTACCGTCCCTGCCGGAGTCCACGCATGAAGGCCATGATCCTGGAATCGCTAGCCGAACTGTCCGAGGGCAGCGCGCCCCTGCGGCTGCGGAACTGGCGGGACCCCACGCCGGGCGACGGGGAAGTGCTGCTGGACGTGCTGACCTGCGGCGTCTGCCATACCGAGCTCGACGAGATCGAGGGCCGAACCCCGCCCCCCCGGCTGCCGGTCATCCCCGGCCATCAGGTGGTCGGCCGGGTGCTGGAAACCGGCGCGGGTGTCACCGGCATCCCGGTGGGCAAACGGCTGGGCGTGGCCTGGATACATTCGAGCTGCGGCCACTGCCCGCAGTACCTCGCGGGGTGCGAAAACCTCTGCCCCGATTTCCGGGCTACGGGCCGGGATGTCCATGGCGGCTATGCCGAACGCATGGTCGTGCCGGCCGCGTTCACCTACGCGATACCCGATATCTACGGCGACGCCGAGGCCGCTCCGCTGCTCTGCGCCGGCGCCATCGGCTATCGCTCCCTGCGGCTGGCAAAGCTCCGGGACGGTCAGCCGCTGGGTCTCATGGGATTCGGCGCGTCGGCCCATCTGGTCCTGCAGCTGGCCCGGTTCCGCTTTCCGGCATCGCCTGTCTTCGTCTTCGCCCGCCAGGCCGAGGAACGGGCATTCGCCATCGCCCTGGGGGCTGCCTGGGCGGGCGAGGTCACCGCCGCCGCGCCCGAACCCCTGGCGGCCATCATCGATACCACGCCGGCCTGGAACACCGTGCTCGCCGCGCTGGCCAACCTCTTGCCCGGCGGACGGCTGGTCATCAACGCCATCCGCAAGGAGGAGTCGGACAAGGCGGCCCTGCTGCGACTCGATTACCCCCGGCATCTATGGCTGGAAAAACGGATACAGAGCGTCGCCAACGTAACCCGCGCCGATGTCTCCGAATTCCTGTCGCTGGCCGCCCGCATCCCGATCCGCCCGGTCGTGGAGGAGTACCCGCTGGCCGACGCCAACCGGGCGCTGGTCGCCCTCAAGCACCACCATACCCGCGGCGCCAAGGTCCTGCGGATCCGGTCCTAGGCCGCGCGCGGGCGACCGGCC
>NZ_BAAHXD010000072.1:0-8338 GCF_054657115.1 Methyloparacoccus murrellii
GAAGTAGACACCGAAAGCAAAGGCGAGCCACTTCTTGTCGAGCAGCGGCTTGTCCGCCGCGGCGATGTTGCCTGCACTGATTGCAGCCATGTTGACCTCCAAAACGCTTGGTTGTTGCTTGTTGATGTTGCGCGGTTAGTTTAACCGGCAACGCGCGCTAGGACAGGATGGCAGGGGTGAAGGTTCCGCCGGTTTGCCGGAAAACTTGCCGCGGTGCGGAGGGAGTCGCGACATGTCGCCGCCTGGTGGCTAGTCGAGCCCTTCCCGGTACCAGTAGGTGAAACGCCGGTGGGTGGCCACCTGCTTGCCGCCGCCCACGTGGGAGCCCGACAGTACCGCCTCGACCGTCTTGGTTTCGCCCGTCTTGCTGTCCGTGAGCCTGACCACGGTCGTGGTCGGCGAGGGCGGGAAACCGCCGCCCGGTATCACCTCGTAGCGCGAGGTTGCCTGACCCGAGGCATCGGGCGCATAGACCGACGGTCCCCCGGTAGCGCAGCTGATGCCATAGAGCCGCGCGGTGCCCAGCGAGGTGTTGCACTCGCCGCCAGCGTTGCTGGCGGCCTCGTGGGTGGGGAAGTAGGTGGTGCCCGACTGCGTGACCGCACTGCCGACGGTCTTCTCGCCGGTGGCCAGGTTGATGTACCAGCCTTTCTGGTCGGGGTTCGGGGCGGTGCCCACGGTCGTGACATCGGTCAGCTCGCTGGTGGTGACGATGCCCGTGGCGACATCCTGCACCTGATAGAAACGGTTGGCGATCAGCCGGTCGAAAGGCTCCTCCCGATTGCCGGAGCCGATCAGGATGACATCCTGGTTGCCGCAGCGGGCCACATCCGGCGGATAGAGGAATTTCCGCGCATGATTGCCCGTACCGCCCAGCGAGGCGATCTGAACCATCGACCACAGGTTGGCATCCCCCGTGATGGCCGAGGTGGTCGGGTCCTTGAAGCTGATGCGCCAGAGGTTGCCGCCGGTGTCGCCGACATAGGCCCGCTCGGCATATCCGGTGTTGATGTCGGTGACGACGGCGATATCCGAGGGGAAGCTGTAGCTGCCGCCGCTGAAGAATCTGGTGCTGTCGATCTGACCGCTGGCGCCGAGTGTGACGACGAACACCCCGCGCCCCATGTTGCGGCTGCCGCTGACCGGGTTGCCATAGCTGCCGGCGCCGGTATCGAACGGGCGGTCTTCGGTATTCGGGTCATAGCCGGCGCCGAAGATCAGGGCCAGCCGGTCGGCCCCCCCCCGCTGCCGCCGGCTTCAGCATGATGGGCTTCAGCTTCGACCAGGTCTGTCCCAGTTCGCTGAAGCCGGCATCGGTGCTGGCGCGCTTCCAGATTAGCCGGGGGCTGTTGCGGTCGGTTACGTCCAGCGCGGCGATGAAGCGCCCCCCGCGGCGCAGGCTGACGAACAGCCAGACCTTGTCCGGCACGCAGTCGCCGTTGGCATCGGGGGCATAGACGCTCAGATTGCCATCGATCCGATAGGGTCTGTTGAAGGCGCCGGCCGGGACCGGTGCGGGAAAGGTGACGGCTGGGGCGTTGTCGCGCAGACGTTTGATGCTGGCAAGGAAATCGGACGGGACGTAAGCCCAGAGTTCGGTGCCTCCGGTCGTGCCGCCGTTCAGCGCGCGCAGCAGGCCGTCGTTGCCGGCATAGAACACCACGATGTCGCCCGTGGCGGCCCCCGAGCAGCCACCGCCGGCATTGCCATAGTTCACGGCAACCGGTTCCGAGTGCAGGACATCTCCGGTGAGGGATGGGCGGGGGCCGTTGCTGGTGGACGGGTTCTCGCCGATATTGTCGACGCCCCGGTACCAGTTCACCAGGTTGTCGCGCTCGCTGCTTGTGCCGACGCCCAGCTGGCCGGCCGTCACATTGCCGCTGGTGACGGTGATCAGGCTGCCGTTGCTGTCCGTGTAGAGCTTGCGGTTCGAGTTCGAGGCGTCCGCCGTGAATTCCAGGCGCAGTTTCTGTCCCGCGCCGCCTTTTTCCACCACGGCGCCATCCGGTACATCCGAACCCGAGATTGGCGTACCGCACAACAGGGGATCGCCGGTGGAACTGCTTGGGCCGCAGCGGAAATTCCAGAAGGTCGAGGGTTGCGTCCAGAAACTGACGGCGTCGTCCGCTAGGAAGCCGGTGCCGCTCTGGACCTTCCGCGGCGGCGTCTGGTTGCTGCTGTCGGTCAGGTACAGGTTGGGCCGGTCATCGCCGGCATTGTCCGGCGTTCCGTTGTCGTTCGTTCCGTACAGGGCCAGCTGATACAGCTTGAGGTTGCCGAACCAGCGGGGATTCTTGTCCGGTCGGAACATCCCGAGATAGACCTGATTCAGGTCCAGTCCGCCGGCGGAAAGCCCCATGGGCAGGGTGGCCGGTGCGAACGCCTGGTTGGCGGCATTGATGGAGATGAAGAAATTGCGGAACGAATCGATCAGGCCGCCCAGGTTGCCGCCGATTTCGTAATAGGTACCGTTGCCGTTGCGCGCGATCGACTTCAGGAGGGTGGTCTGGTCAGGATCCGGACTGGCATTGTAGATGTTCATGACATAGGTCTGAACCGTCTGTTGCCCGCTGATGGGGCTGACGTCCGTGGTGGCCAGGAACCGGGCCCAGACATCGCTGATGCGTCCACTGGCGGCCAGCGGGAACTGTGCCGCGAGGTAGCTGTAGCCGAGCCCGCTCAGCAGACTGGTGTCGTCGGCGTTGGGGTAGCCGTTGCCCACCAGCAGGACGTAGTTCTTGCCACCGCAGGTGTTCGCGGTCGGCGAGGTGATGGGGCTGCGGTAGCTGAGTCTGGTGTCGGGGTCGGTGAAGGCCAGCGTCTCCTCGATGGCGATGGGCGTGCCGAAGCGCAGCGCGCCATAGCCGACATGGCCGACCGGTGTACCCGCCGTGCCCGTCGATGTGCCACTGGGGCTGGCATGGCCACCATAGTATTTGAAGGCTTCGAAGAGGGCGCCGCCATAGTTGGCGCTGGCGTCCGCCTTGAAGTCCGAACTGGTGATGTTGCCGAACAGGGTGTCGAGGTCGCCAAGCAGCGTTGGGCAGCGACTGGCATTCAGCGACGTGACGGCACGACGCACAAAGCCGGTGACGCCCGAGTTGTTGATGCTGGTGCCAGCATTGTTGGCATAGGTGCCCTTGGCGGGCTTGAGCAGCATCAATCCGACATTCAGCCGGGTTGGCGTCGAGGCGTTGCAGACCAGTTCGTTCAGCACCAGCTTGATGGCGGCGACTTCCACCTGGCCCTGGGTCAGCTTCGTGTCGTTGCCGAAGATCTGGTTGACGTAGTTCAGGCAGGTGGCGTCGTTGTTGCAGTTGGCCGAGACCGAGGTCTTGCTCCAGGCCTGGTTGTTGGCTGACCAGTTCGAGGTGTTGTCGAGGAAGATCAGCACATTCGGTGGCGAGGGATCCTGTGCGCCCCCCCCCTTGAACAGGTCGATATCCTCCGCTCGCCCGGTCGCGGCCGAGAGCAACAGCCAGGAAAAGACGGCCCATCCTGTGATGCGCGGGTTCATCGTCGTGTCTCAGTTACAGGTAACGTTGGCCGGCACCGGGCAGGTGGGGGGTGTATTGCCGGCGGCGTAGGGATTCGGCCGGGGGCAGGGCCCGGCTTTCGGGACTCTCAAACCCCAATGCACGGTCATGCCGGCGCCCAGCGAGTCGCCCACGGCTGTGCCTTCGAAATCCCAGTAAGTATCGACCACCTGCCGGGCCGACAGCGAACCGCCCTGTTCGTCCCCGCCCGCCGCACCCAGGCAGCGGGGCCGGATTTCCACGTTCACGCCTCGTCCGTTGACGCAGACGCTCAGGGATTTGCAGTCATAGGTGACCGGCGCGCAATCACTGCCGGCCTTCTCGCAAACGCTTTGCTCGATGGCGGCACGCAGTGCCATCTCGGCTTCGTTGGCGGCCTGGAGGTTGCCGACGAGTCGGAGGTGACTGGTGCTCGCGGTGATCGCCGCGACGCCGATGAGGGTCAGCAGGGCCAGCATGAACAGCGTGACGGCCAGGGCGATGCCGGCTTGTCCACGGCTCCCTTTCATGGCTCCCGCCTGCCGCTCGCATTGATCAGCCGGATGGTCTGGCTGAATACCCGACGATGGTAGGGTCCGCCAGGCGTGACGGAAAGATTGCCCAGGTCGTAGCTTTTGGTGTCGGTATACCCTGGCGTGGGGTCCAGGCTGCGGGCCAGCACATAGGTCTTGACCGCGATGACATTGGACCAATCGGCCATCGATGCCGGCGAGGCCGTGTAGCTGTTCGGGGAGCCATCCCGATCGCTGTCGATACCGTATTGGATTTGCAGGTTTTCGATGCCTTCCACCAGTGCCTGGGCGTTGGTGTCGCTGTCGATGGGATCCTTGCGCATCAGGGTGGGGATACCGTCCCCTGTCTGGGAATAGCTGCGGATATAGTAGATCCGGACGTGAAGCTGGCGGATGTCTGCCGTGCTGCCATCCGGTTTTTGCAGGCTGTAGGTGGCGGCCGTGGCGCCTTTGCCAATGACGTAGGCTGCGGGCGTGGTCTGAAGGTAGGTTTTGCCGGCGTTTTCCGGTTTGCCGACATCGGCCGGCAGTGTTGCCCTGCTGTCGGCACGCAGCAGGATGAGAGCCTTCGTGCCATTGACCTTGCTGGTCAGGCTGGCCGTGCATGTTCCGGTGACAGGAAACGGAAAGCTGTCGATCAGGTTCTGGAAAGGCGGGGCGGGTGTCGTGCAGGGATCCGGCTGGCTGGCGGGAAGGTTGGTGTTTGCGGGGTTGAACGCGCCCCAGAACCCCGCATGCTCAAGATCATCCCGGATGATTTTCAGGGCATAGCGTCCATTCTCGATCTGCTCGCTGGCTTGACTGAGGGCTCGATAGCTGCGTAGGGCATTGACCGACAAGGTGCCGACGGCCGCCACGATGGCCAGCCCCAGCACCATCGAAATCATCAGCTCGACCAGGGAGAGTCCCTGCTGAGACTGAAGCCGGCCACGGGGCTGGAAGCCGATCATGACGTGGCCCGCGCTAGGTGCCGGGGTCGAAGAAGCGAACCGGCACGCTGAGGATGCGGCGGTTGGGTATGTCGTCACCGCAGTCATTGGCGGACGTGGGCATGGCGATCTCGGCCAGCCCCTGCCAGACCACGGTAACGACGAAGTCGTTGCCTGCTCCGGTGATGCAGCCGCAGCCGTTCATCATCGCGCCTACGGGCTTATCGTCGAGTTTTTCACCGGCACCGGCCAAAAGGCTGCTCCATTCGCAGAGATCCTGAGCGGCACGGCTTGTACCCCCGCCCGCGCAGCTGGCGCACGCGCTCGTCACGTAGCTGGTGCGTTCGCTTCGGTTGGTCCGCAGTCGGCCGGCCATGTCTTGCAGCAGGATCAGCGCCTGCGAGCGCTGGTACGACTCCAGCTCCGCCCTCTGGGCCTTGCCCTGCAAGGCGGCCAGCCCCAGCAGGCCGATGACGACGATGAGCAGGGAAACCAGGACCTCGATCAGCCCGACCCCCGCCTGACGATCGGGGCGCTGCCGGCGCGGGCAGGTTGCGCCGTGGGGTGCCATTGGCGCGGCCTGTCGCCGCAAACCTTCTTGCCGATGGCTGGTCGGGCGCACCGCGGGCTGATCGGCTTTAGCCATCGTCCGGGCGGGCGGTGGGTCGCCCCTTGGTCGTCAAGGCAAGATCCGCGCGCCCTACCATTTGTCCGCCGGTGTTTTGACGCCCTGGCTGGTCAGGGTGAGGGCAGCATCTCTGGCCTGTATCGTGCCGCTCCTGGGGGTAGCCGTGATCGTATAGGCCGGCGGACTGTCCGTCTTGGTGAGCGTGATGCCGCTATAGAAGGACTGGATGTGTGCCGGGACAGTCAGACTCAGATCGGCGAGCGAGCTTGTGTACTGGCGATTGTTGAGCAGGTACTCCTCTTCGCGGTTGGCGACATCGAGCATGAATTGCTGCGCCTCGGACCGATTGGCGCGGATGACGTACTGCTGGTAGGAGGGGTAGGCGACGCTGGCCAGAATGCCGATGATGGCCCCGGTGATCATCAGCTCGATCAGGGTGAAACCTGCTGGCCTCCCCGGTGCGCAGGCGACGACCGCTCGCTGGTGTGCTCTCAGCATGTCGCGTCCTCGGTCCGTATCCGCCCGGTGCTGTTGATGATCACCCGGCGGCCATGCCGCGTGGCGGATGGGTTCGATGCGCAAATGCTGAAGGTATCGTTGCCCACTAGGCGACCTGCACAACCGGTACCGCCACCCTCTGGGATGCCGTTCGGGCTGAAACCGATCCAGCAGGCAAGCTTGCTGCCGGTCGTGATGGACAGCTGGGATGTGGCCTCATGGCGCCGTATCAGGGTATCGGTTCCCGGGGTATAGGCCTTGTCGGCGTTCATGTCGGCATAGAGCAGCCAACCGTCTTTCCAGGCTCCGGATGGGTTGCAGCCGTTGCCGGCGGCGTTGCTCTTGCACAGGATGACCAGGTTTCCGCGCTTGATGGCCTCGCTCTTCGCCAGTTGCAAGGCACCCACCAACAGGTTGGTGTAGGCGCTGACCCGGTTCCGCTCGATGAATTCCCGCATGCTCGGCATTCCCACGGTCAGCAGGATCGCGGCGACCGCGAGGGTGACCATCAGTTCGATCAGGGTAAAGCCCTCATGATCCGATTGCATGTCAGCCCACCTGGTTGCTCGGATCAGAAGAACGGATGCAGAGCATGCAGCCCCATCAGCAACAGGCTGGCGGGTATCGAGACCAGTAGCAGGAACAGTGATACCGCCAGACCGGATTCCAGGCCGATGGGCGCGGCGCCGCGATCCTGCCGCAGGGCGAAGGCATAGAACGCGGTGAGAATTTGCGAAACGGCCAGCAACGCAAACAGCAAGAACCAGCGGTGCCTGAGCTCGAAGGCATGGGCGATGACATCCTGCATGAGCGTGAGCATGAGTGGCGCGTACAGGAGCGTGGCCGGCAAGGTATATAAATAAGTTTGGACCGGCGTCAGCTCCAGGTTTTCCGCCTTGCGCAGCAGCCAAGGCAGGCCAGCTGCCCACAACAGGTTGCTGCCGAGAAGGATGGCCAGCAGGAGGAGGCCTTCGGTTACGCTATGGGCGCCGGGTGCCAGCACAAAATCGATCCAACGGTGCAGTAGCGGGTGGGCCTTGAAGTCGAGCGGATTCATGGTGCCTGGTGGGAGTCTTGGGTGTAGGCGGCGACCGCCGCGTGGCGGTTCGATGATAACCCGAGCGTCCGCGCTATGGCGCAAGGGACTTCGATCGTGATCAGCCCGCGACTGGCGACGGGGCTGAAACCTGGGTGGACCAGCGGCATCAGATTGCCATGCGTGCCAGGGTAGCTGGCTCGAGTTACAGCACGGAGTACCTCACCGACAGCCGGTGGGTCTCGCCAGGTTGCAGCTGGAGGGTGTTGTCCACCACGTTGCCGCTTTCCAGGCAGATCATTCTCATGGCCTGCTCTGCCCCCAGATCGTGCAACTGGTTGGCTTTGTCGTCCCAAGGGTTCCAGACTACCGTGGACAGGCTGTTCTGCTTTTCAATGAGGATGCGGCGCTTCAGGACCGGGTCGTGGATCACGCAGCTGCTGGTCGTGCCGATATAGACGCGGTCGGTTTCGCCGGCAAGGGCGAGGTTGCCCGCTTGCCGCTTGCGGCTGCTCCCGTTGGCTTTGTCGATATATTCGCAACCCGCCAGCCCCTCGATATGGATCTGGCGTACATCGCCAACACCAAAGTAGCTGTGCAGGGCTTCACTGAAGGTCAGCATGGAGTTGGACCGGTTGACGGTTTTCAGTTCGATTTCCGCGGCGGCGCCAAGCGTATGACTGACGGTCACGTCTGTGGCATGTGGCCAGTCAGGCGGGAAGCGGTGCTGGGGCAGCTGAAAGGTCAGCCGGTAGGCTCCGTCAGGCAGTCGTTCGCATGCCGACAGATCCCATAGGCTGGTGCGTGCGAAGCCATGGGCGGGCCAATGCGGCATTTCCACGTGCGGTCCGAACCAGGGCCAGCAGATAGGTACACCGCCGCGTGGCGATTTTCCTGGTGACAGGGCGGCATGTGACGAGAGCCAGACGACAGCGGGCTGGTTTTCGGGTTGCCATTCAAGCAGCTGTGCCCCCTGCATCAGGATGCGGGCATGACCCCACGACGCGGTAATCTCGATGCCGAGCAGATCGTCTTCGCTGGCGAAGACATGAATCCCGGCCAAGTGCCCATGGAGTGATTGCAGGTGATGAAGGCATTGCTGTGTCATAAGGACGCTCTCGTTGACAGTTCAGCGTAGTCTGCGCTGCGATGCGGGTGGTCACAAGCATTGGGCGGGCGCAAAAATTTTGGTCAACCCT
>NZ_BAAHXD010000073.1:0-8164 GCF_054657115.1 Methyloparacoccus murrellii
CGTTGGCTTGGTCGCCGGGTGATACCAGCGTGCGGGGTGGCACTGGCTTCGGTTCCCGGCATGGGCGGGAGCTGCTGCTTTTCAACCGGCCGAACCGGTTGCCTTGCCCCAATCGCAGCGTCGGCCATGCCCGGGAGCCCGGCAGGTCGCGGCCCGCACGGATGGCACTACAATTGCCTCAGTCAGAGTGCCGCTCCGTTCATGCTTTCGGGCGGCTGTTCCAACGTGTGAGAAAAGGTCTACCGGCAGGTGCGGTTTCACCCGTCCGCCCTGCCGGGATGACTGAGTGAAGGAATCCTGTCACCGCATGGCCCGGCAATTGGGGGCCAGGTATGCGCCTGGCCGGAATGGGGTGTTTGGGCTCAGGACCAGCGGCGTTGGCCGGATGCCGCCCCCCGGTTCGGGTGAGGCAGGGCAATGGCTCAGGGTGCGCTTCGCGGGACACCCAAAAGGCGGAGCCTTGGGTCTTTCCGGGTTCCCTAGCCTTGATTGCTGTCGTGGAAGGCAGATTTGGCGGAGAGGGAGTCCGCTGATACAGGTTTTTGGGGGCTGATAGTTGTCCCATATAGTCCTGAAAATCATAGGGTTAGTGTCTTGTAGGGTCCCATGGTGTCCCATATAATCCCCCACTAAAGGGGGATAGATTGGGGGATGGGTTCTCTGTCCCCCACCACATAGGGGGACAAGCCATGAGACAGAAGTTATCGGCCCGGGCAGTTGCAACGATTGGCCCGGGGAAGCATGAAGATGGGGGCGGCCTTCGCCTTGTAGTGAGTCCATCAGGCGCCCGGCGGTGGGTCTTGCGGCTCACGTGGGAAGGTAAGCGGAGAGAAATGGGGCTTGGGAGTTTCCCGGCCGTATCACTTGCAGACGCACGACAGAGAGCCCTAGAGGCACATCAACAGGTAGCGGCCGGGGTGGACCCCTTCGCGGCCCGGAACCGGAAAGAGGTCCGTACCCCCACGTTCACATCTTGCGCGGCGGCCTACATCCGGGCGCATCGGCACGGCTGGAAGAACCGCAAACACGCCCGGCAGTGGGTGGCTACCCTGAAGACCTATGCCCGGCCGTTCATGGGTGCCCTGCCCGTTGATCAGGTCGGAACTGAAGCGGTCTTGCAGGTCTTGCGGCCTATCTGGCTCACACGTCCCGAGACTGCCAAGCGGGTGCAAGGCCGGCTTGAGAACGTCCTAGACTTCGCGGCGGCCCGTGGTTGGCGTGATCCACTCAACCCTGCCCGCTGGCGGGGCCATCTGGCCATGATGTTACCCAAGCGGTCCAAGGTCCAAGCGGTGGAGCATCATCCCGCTATGCCCTTCGAGCAGGTGCCCGCGTTCATGCGGGAGCTTGCCGAGTCTGAAGGATTGGGATCCAAGGCCCTGCAATTCCTGATTTTGACCGCTGCCCGGTCCGGGGAGGTGCTGGGGGCGGTTTGGTCGGAAATCGACCTAGAGGCCCGTATATGGACCATACCCGGGACCCGCATGAAGGCGGGGCGAGAACATCAGGTTCCCCTGTCTGATGCTGCCATGGCGATTCTGGAAGGGTTGCCGAGGGTATCGGGTGAAGGGTGGGTATTCCCCGGACAGCGGGCCGGGCGGCCGCTATCTGGACAGTGTCTGCTGCAAACCATGCGCAGGATGGGGTATGGGGTGGGGGGTTCCCGAGGGGATTTTGTACCCCATGGGTTCCGCTCTTCATTCCGGGATTGGGCGGGGGAAGTCTCGACCTACCCCAACCACGTGTGCGAAATGGCCCTAGCCCATGTGATTGAAAACAAGGCGGAATCCGCATACAGGCGGGGGAGCTTGCTGGAAAAGCGGCGGGCCATGATGGGGGAGTGGAGTGATTACGTGATACCCCCCGGGGGTAACGTGGTGGCGTTCCGCCGGGTGGGATGATAATGGACAGTTGACAACCACATGGGAGTGTCATAGGTTAACTGTCACGCGGTTGATACAGCCGCCCCAATCCCACTACACGGAGGTTCACTGTGGAAGATTGTTACTTGAGGGTCGAGCAAATTATCGGGAACCGCAAAGCCGGGACCCGTGGCCTGTTACCTATCTCGAAGAGCCATTTCTGGCGTTTGATTGAAAGAGGGGACATACCCAGACCGTTGAAAATCGGTTCTAGGGTTTCCCTATGGCGGGAGCGAGACATTCGGCAAGCGCTGGCCCGTATGACCGGGGAAGCCGCCTAGCTATCGGGCCGGGTTAGGCCCGGCAAAAACAAAGGCCGCCATGGCGGGCGGCCTAAAATCAAAGGGAGATTGATCGATGGGAATTATAACTTCTCTACCCGAGGTCCGTTCAGTTCTGGACCTTGCGGCTCAAAATGGTTTAGCCAATTTTGCTACCCGGGAAGACTGGCTTGGGGGTCTTGGGTGTTTTGCCAAGACAGCAACCGAGAACGATACCCCTTGGGATGAAGCCGAGGCGGCCGCCCGGGAGTTCTCTGAAAGTTACCCCGACTATGACCCCGAGGTATTCAATGCCCAATGGTCGAGTGTGAAAGAGCGGGCCATATCCGGCCGGAGAATGATCGGGGTTGGGACCTTCATCAAGCGTCTGAAAGATGCGGGCATCGATTGGAAGCGGGCCGTTATTGCGGACCCCTTCGCCAAGGCTGAAGAGATGCTATCCAAGGCGGAAGAGCAACGGGAGCCGGGACAGGCCGATGAGTTCGACTACTTCAGGCGCAAGGGTTTAACGGGTATCGAGTGCATAACCCTTGTGGGTTCTCAAGCGTGGGCCGCCTATCACGACCATACAGGCGCGGAGCTTTTGGCTATCCAAACCTTCGGGGCCGATGGGTCCAAGCGGTTCAAGGCGGGGAGCAAGCTGGACGGGGCATGCTGGGACCCGCTCGGGTGGTACGTAGGCGCCGAGACCCGGCGCGTGGTTCTGGTTGAGGGGGTGGGCGATGCGCTGGCCATCGTTCAGGCGTACCGGGAGGCGGGTAATCCTGAGATTGAAGAGGGGCGGACGGTCGTCCTGGCGGCCGGAAGTGCCGTGAACCTTGCCAAGCTGGTGGGGGTTTTGGCCCCGTTGGGTATCCCCAATCCCGACCCCGATTCGCCCTTCATTAGGGTCCCCCTTCGAATCACGCTTGCATTGGACAACGATAAAGCGGGCCGGGCGGCCGCTTCGAAGATTGCGGCGGCAATCCCCAAGTGGATCAGTTATGCCTTGCCCCCGGGAGAGTGCAAGGATTTTGACGATGCGCGGCGGGAGGTGGGCGCGGCGGCCGTGGTGGCGGCCTTGCAGGCGGCCGATTGGAAGCCGGAGCCGGCGGCCTTGGAGGGGGAGTTAATTCAGGCTGAAAGAGTGGTTACCAAACCCGGCCGCGGCCGCCCCCGCAATGCCAACCAAGGCGAAATTATCGCCGGCATTCGCGGCCTTGAGGCGGCCCGGGAATGTCTGGTGTATTTCGATTCGTTCGAAGATCAGGTTTTTGTCTGCTGGGGTGAAGATGAGGCCCGGCCGCTTGGGGACCGGGACCTTACCCGGGCCGTGGTCGAGCTTGAGAATTGCGGCCTTCAAGGTGTAAGCCGGGATTTTGTCCGGCATGGTGTCGAGTTCGTGGCTTTCGAGAATCAGCGGGACTCGCTGCGGGAGGCGGTGCTAGGGTTGCCTTCGCCTTCGAGGTTTATCGACCCCTTAGGTTTGCTGGTTCGGTACATGGGGGCGGCCGATACCCCGCTCAATCGGGCCGTGGGCAGGTACATCCTGCTGAAGGCCCTAGACCGGGCATTGAATGCCGGGTGTATGTCGGAAATCGTGCCGATTCTGTTGGGGGCTCAAGGGTGCGGGAAGTCTACTTTCATCCGGTTGTTGCCCTGGGTGCCGGAGTGGGCCGGGAGACTCGATTATCACGATGAATCGGCGGAGCGCATCCGGCAACTACGCGGCAAGTGGATCGCGGAATGGGCCGAGACTACCGGACTCTCGAAACGGGACCGGGAATACATCAAGGCCGATATAAGCCGGCAGGAAGACTCACATACCCCGAAATACTGCGAGATGGCCCGTATTCGGAAGCGGCAGTATTTTGTGATCGGTTCAAGCAACGAACGGGAGTTGTTCAGTGACCCCACCGGGTCCCGGCGGTTTGCCGTTGTGGAGGTGGGCCGGTTTGACCAAGAGGCTTTTCTGCGGGACCGGGCTGATATTTGGGGGAGTGCCCTACAGGTTTACAGGCAGGAAGAGGGGCGGTGCAATTATGCCGAGGTCGAGCGGTTGGCGGCCGAGGTGGCCGGGGAGTATGAGGCGGTAGACCCGTGGCAGGCTTCGATTCTGGACTATGTGCGGGACTACCCCGCCAAAGGCGAAATCACCATTGATGGCGTGGCTAAGGCCGCCCTGAAAATCGAGGTCGATCGACTGGATCAACGAACATCCAAACGGGTGGCGGAGGTGCTGCGAGGGCTGGGGTTCGGTCGTCGACGCATCCGGGCGGCGGGCGGCGGCCGCTGCTATATCTTCGTCCCCGATGGGGACAAATTTACCGCCCGGGTCCGGTTGTGACCCGGGGCGGGGCGGGCTGTCCCCCGTGGCCCCCGTTGTCCCCCCACTTTCACCCTTGTTACCCAGAAAAAAGAAAAGGGGTGTTACGCGGAAATGGGGGAGGGGTGAAAATGAATTTATGGGGCTACATAAGAAAAATGGGGGGACAGCGGGGGACACGGGGGACAGGTTCGAGGATTTTTCAGGCAGGGAGGCCGTATGAGACAAAGTACACACGCGAATAAAGCCGCCAGAGTGGTGGAGTTGGCGCTTGCTGGATTGAACCAAGCGGAGATCGGGCGGGCCGTTGGTATCGGGCGGACAGCCGCCAATCGTCTGATACATCGGCCCGAGGTTGCGGAGGAACTGCAAGCGCTGCGGGCGGCCGCCATGCTTGAAACATGGCGGCAGTTTGGCGGGTTGCTGCAATCGTCGATTGAGTACCTGCAAAGCGCCCTTGCGAGTCCGTTGACGGACCGAAATCAAAAAATTCGCATTGCCAGCAAGATGATGGAACTGGGGTTACACGGCGGACCCATGGCCCCCCAGCAGGCTGTAACCCTATTCGCGGCCTTGGGCGGGACCCGGGATGAAGAGAGGGGAGCCCCCGCCGTGGTGGCCCACCCCCACCCCGACAACGACAGCGGCCGTGGGTGGCCTACAGACAACGACACGGCCGCCAGCGCGGCCGATGAAAAGGACTTTCCACAACGACACGGAGTGTTACGCCATGAAGACGAAGAGCAAGAGATCAAGTAAGCGGAACCTAATCAGCGTGGACTATCCCGCATATAGGGCTATAGATCGATTCAGGGGGGCGATTTTTGGCGCTGCCCTTGAGTTGATAGAGGACCGGGCAGGCGCTACGGCTGAAGGGCGGGAGGCCATTGAAGAGATCCTCAAGGGCGTGGGTGTGCTGGAGAGGCTTTCCGGGCGTCATACTGGCCGGGCGGGGCATACCATCTGTAAGCCTGAGACCAAGGGTTTACCCGTCTATGTCGAGTTGAAGCTGGGCAGTGCCGGGCAGATGGACTATGTAACGCTTGAGATAGGGGACCGGAAGGTTCGCTTTTGAGTCTTGGCCGGGTTCGGAACGCAAACTTGCGTTCTGGCCTAGCATCGTCCCGGTTGGGGATTTTTGGAAAATTCTCTTTCGGGACTATTCAAGGCGGAGGGGTATTCCTGCCAGAAAAGTATGGCCGGGGTCTCTGGCGTGGGTCTTGCTGGGCAAGAGTCGTGCCGTTGACTCTGGCACGTCGATTGCTTGGCAATGGTGCCCCTGTCTGAAGAGAGGGGACCCCCTTGCGGGGTGGGTCCGTTGTTGCGAGACTTGGGCCGTGTACTGAATTTGCCCTGGACCTTGGGGACCCACGCCGGGGACGGCGGCCGCTACAGCATGACGCGGCAATAGACCTTGGAATGAAGCGGTGACCGGCGGGAATTTTCTCGCCGGGTTGCCCTAGATTTTGGACCCCGATAGACCCCAAGCCGGGGGCCGTTGGGGGATAGATTGGGGGATAGTCTCGGAGCCCGTCTTGTAAGTGATTGATTTACAAGGGGTGGAGACTCAAAAGTGGCGGAGAGGGAGGGATTCGAACCCTCGTGCCGGGTTTCCCCGACCATCCGATTTCGAGTCGGCGCCGTTATGACCGCTTCGGTACCTCTCCTTAAGAGCGCGGCATTATAGCCGAAATGACGGCTCCATCGATAGCGGTGGCAATTCCCGGACAAGCCGGGTTGGCTGTCATCGGCGGGACTTGAAGAAGCTGCGCAGCTGGCTGGCGCAGATTTCCCCCAGGATGCCGCCGGTGATCTCCACCCGATGGTTGAGAAATTCCGCATCGGCCAGCTGCAGGGCACTGCCGGCGGCGCCGCGCTTGGGGTCGGTGGCGCCGTAGACGATGCGCCGGACCCGGGCGTGACTGATGGCGCCCATGCACATGACGCAGGGTTCCAGGGTCACGTACAGCGTGGTGTCGATCAGCCGGTAATTTTCCAGCACGGGGCCCGCCGCCCGCAGCGCAACGATTTCGGCATGTGCCGTGGGGTCATGCGTCGCGATGGGCCGGTTCCACCCCTCGGCCACGATGTGGTCGCCGAGCAACAGCACGGCGCCCACCGGCACCTCGCCCGCCTCCTGGGCCCGCTCGGCCAGTTCCAGCGCATGGCGCATCCAGTGCTCATCCCCTGCAGAAGGCTCCATGTGGCGGCGGGATCAGTTTCGCCCAAGGGGCGCGGGCGGTTTGCCGGGCACTTCGTTGATCATGCGGCGGGCGACGAGGTCAAGCAAGCCGCAGGGCAGGCGAGCCTCCTGCCCGAGCGCGGCCACGGCGGCACGAGGCAGGGTTTCGAGGCGTGTGTTCATGCGGTTGGATCGCTCGGCGGGGGATGAGGTTCTGGCTGGGCATTATCCTGGCAATGCTCGCCCCACAATCAGGGGGACATGCAACGATTGCTGCCCAGCCTGGGCAGTACGATGGAGCAGGTCCGGCCCATGACCGATCCCGCGCAATCGGGCTCTCAATAGCGACCGCAGCCTGGGCCGCAACCCGGAAGGACGGAGCGAGATCTGGTGTGGGTTAGCGGGTAATCCTTATTTCCACTCAATAATAACATTGCGAAAATGTTGTTTATTTACAAGGACTTGCACGTTCCGAAAGTGAGTGTGTAAGTTTTGTGCGACATTGACAAGCAAAGTCGAACTCTTAAAGAGTTAGTTATGGAATGATTATACACGTCGTGCAACACTCATCTTCTTAACTCCGAAAACACCTTTTCCATACATTTATCCTTCGGATGCATACCATCGAAAAAGTCTTCCGAAGAACAACCTACCTTAGTTGGATCATAAGAGCCAATAAGACCGATTCCGTAAGTCACGGCTATTTCTCTAAAAATGGACTCAATTTCCAAAAATTCTCTATTTTGTAGTCGCATAAGCTCATATAAGCTAGGATGATATGGCGACAGTACTAGCACAACTTTACGATTCTCTGCTTTAAGTTTTCCGACAAATTTTTCTAAAATACGTCTGGCCTCGTTCGAGAACTTGTAGTTAGACATAGCATAAGAAATATAGCTAAGAACACCACGCTCAACCTCTTCTCGCGACTTATTAGCATAGGCTAAATTATAAACACGGCTACCATCCTTGCGGATCTTGTCTGCCAATGAAGGCGCGTCATCCTCAGCCCAAATTTTACTTTGACTAACAGAGTCATAAAATTTAACGATAGAATAATTAAAGCTCAAACTAGAAAGTTTTGTATTATTGTCAGCATCTTTAGCCATTCCAAGCTTAGAAAGGGCTGAGCTATACTCAGCTTCCAAAGATGTCCAACGTGCCTGGCCAGAATTAACATTAAATATCCAAGGGTCAGCGCCCAAGAAAACATACTGTGGATTAAATTTATTGGAACTCAACTCCCAAATGGCAACTAAATCTTCTATTGACGCGCCACTAACTGAAAGATTTAGCAAGTTGAAATTAGTTCCCTTACTGCTAGCCTGCATTATTCTAGAAGAACCTATAGCTATTGCATCCGGATGAATATTTTCATACTTAATTCTGTTCTTAACAAAAATACGCTCGTTGATATTTGAAGAGTAGATGACACCGTGTGATGCCAACTCTTTCGCCATAATTTCTTCTCTAG
>NZ_BAAHXD010000074.1:0-7117 GCF_054657115.1 Methyloparacoccus murrellii
AGGTCGCGCACCGCGTCGGAGAAGCCGTCGAGATAGCGATAGAAGTTCTCGCGCAGGTGGTCCTGATCGCCCAGCAGCTTCTTCAGGTCCAGCGGCGAGGTGTTGTAGAAGCTCTGCCCGGACTGGCGCAGCAGGAAGGGATCGGCGTGGATGCCGAGGCTGAGGCGGGCGTCGTGTTCCGCCAGCACCGCCGCCTGGGTCGGGGCCAGCACACAGTCAAGCCGGCGCAGCACGGTGAACGGCAGGATGACCTTGCCGTAGTCGGATTGCTTGTAATCGCCGCGCAGCAGATCGGCGACGGACCAGATGAGGGCGGAGAGGTTTTGTTGGTTCACGGTGACATCAATCAGGATCAAGCTCGATCGAACGGATTGTCCCGAAAGGAACCGGCAGTGTCACCTTGTCCCGTTCCAAGTGCGGCAACCCAGCGGCGGCCATCGTCAAGTGTACTGGCGACACCCCCCGCAGCCCAGGCTTGGGAGATGCCCCAGTTTGTCTTCAGAAACTGCCCCGCATTCAACTCCTGATACCGTTGTGCATAGGGAACTCGCAAGACGCCTCTCTGCGCCAGAAAGCTGCGCTTCATACCCAGCGGCCGGAACAATCGCTGGTTCAACAGCCTGGCATAGGGCTTGCTTGTCACCTTTTCCGCGATTTCCCCAAGCAGAACGGTATTGGAATTCGAATAATCATGGTGGCCGCCAGGTACGGGAAAGACCCGTGGCAGGGATAGCCCATGCGCAGCCAGCAGCTCATGCTGGAAGACAAAATGCGGGCGCTCCATCAACTTCAGAAAAATGGTTGCATAGAAACTGCCCTCGGTAGAGCTGGCAATCCCGCTGGACATGTTGAGCAGCATGGCAATCGTGATGCGATCACCTTCCGGGGCGAAGGAATACCATTTCGACAGCCGGTCATCGAGCGACAGCCTCCCCCTCCTCAACCAGTTGCAGGATCAGCGTGCCGGTCATGGTCTTGGTGATTGAGCCAATGGGCTGCTGCATGCCGACCTTCATCGGCTTGTTGCGCTCAACATCAGAAAGACCCTTGGCGATCGTCCATTCGCCTTGCCCTGGAACCCACAGCCCCACCTGGATGCCCGGCGAGTAGTGCGCCCAGCTTTGGCCGATGGCCATGTTGAGGGTCTGTTCGATCGTATCCGGAGTGGCAGCCCGCGCGCGGGCCTCGACACCGGGTCAGCGCCGACCGAAGTTACGGGGCTTCGCGGTTTGCCGTCGCGGGAACAGCGTCAGAACTGCACGCTCGCCAACGCGCCCGGAGGCGGCTTGAAGAAACCCGGGACCAGGAATATCCGTCCATTGGCCAGTCCTGGCGCAGGAACGGGAGTCGGTTGACCCCGTTCCTGGATGGCCCGCCCGACATGCGCCAGGTCATCTACACCACCCATGCCATCGAGCCGGTGAACATGGGGCTGAGGAAGCTGACCACAAACCAGGGCTCATTCCCCAGCGATGAGGCGCTGACCAAGCTGGCCTACCTGGCCCTGTGCAACATCAGCCAGAAGTGGACCATGCCCATCCGGGACGGGCAGACTGCGCTGACAGGCCAACCGTTCGCTACGCAGTTCGCCTTTGGGCATGACGTACAGGGCGTTGTCGATCGTCTGGTGAGGCACCCGCTGCTGCGGTTGACCGCGAGAGGGTCCCAGGGAGGGCGGTTTGATGGTTGGAACCAACGGGCTGATTCGCCGTTTTTCTGACCAAGGCTGAGAGGTCGCACCTCGCATGATTTGCGGCTGGCGTAGCACATACGTCGCAACGGCAGACATGAAAAAGGGCCAGCTCTCGCTAACCCTTTGAATTTATGGAGCCGATGACAAGATTCGAACTTGCGACCCGCACATTACGAATGTTGGGGTTCGCGTCCGTCCGGACATTCCGAGGCACCCGGAACTTCCGTAACCCCCTCAATTTCCTACACATATCACCTAGGTAAGGTATCATTGCCCCCTGTAACACTCACCCAACCTTAGTCTACGGGGGCAATGAGGGGGCAATGAAGGGGCAACGAAAAATCGAGCGCAAAAAATGTGTGGGGCTGGGCTCAAGGCCGCGCCACGCATGGCGTTCGGGCGAAATCGAAACCAAATGGGCCGGCCTCGGGGCGAATGCCCGAGGTCTTTCATGAAGGCCGGAGGCCGGCCAGGAGCAGAGCGAATGCCTGACAACCGCGTCAAGTTCACCGACCGTTGGGTGCGGTCTGTGCCACTCTCAGACGCCCGGCAAACCTACCTTGACACGGAGCTGAGGGGGCTGATTTTGATCGTGACGCGCACAGCGAAGCTGTTCTACTACCGACGCAAGGTCGGCGGAGTCAGTCAGCGGCACCCGCTGGGGCAGTTTCCGAGCAGGTCGGTGGAAGAAGCCCGGGCGGCGGCCCGGGCGATGGCCGTCAAGATTGACGTCGGCGACGATCCGATTTCAGCCAGGCGGGCGCTGCATGCTGAGCCGACTTTCGAGGAACTGTTCAGCCTCTTCCTGGAGAAAAAACGCAACCGGGCCGGTAAGCCCCTATCCCCCGCCACCACACGGGTGCATCGTCAGGTTGTGGAATCGCACCTGAAACCCCTGTGCAAGCTCAAGGTGTCCGCGCTGACGCCCGACAAGATCAAGGCTGTTGTGACGGCGATCAAAGCGCCCGGGCCTCACAACCGGGCCAAGACCATCATCAGCGCCACGCTGGAGTGGGCCGCCGCCGAGGGATTGGTCGGGGCGGTGGACCGCCCTACCCGCATGGTTCGGAATCGCCTGATCAAGAGCCGAGAGCGGTTCCTGCAACCCCAAGAGGTCGGCCCCCTGATGGATGCGATCGAGGCTTCCCCCTTGCGGGATTTTTTCATGTTGGCGCTGTTCACCGGCGCGCGGCGATCCAACCTACAGGCTATGCGTTGGCGGGATTTGAACCTGGAGGAATCCACCTGGACGATTCCCGAGACCAAAAACGGCGACCGTCTCCAAGTGCCCCTGGTCCCGGAGGCTGTTGAAATCCTCACCCGCCGCAAGGCGGAGCGCGTCGCAAACGAGACGTGGGTATTCCCTGGCACGGGTTGGACTGGGCACCTGGTCGAGCCTAAAACAGCATGGCGGACGGTTCTGAAACGGGCCGGCATCCAAGACTTTCGAATCCATGACATCCGGCGCACGCTCGGGTCGTGGCAAGCCAGAGCGGGCGCATCGCTGCCCATCATCGGCAAGAGCCTGGGACACAGGAGTCCGCAGGCGACGGTGGTCTATAGCAGGCTTGACCTAACTCCGGTGCGGGCATCGGTCGAGAATGCCGTCAGCGACCTGCTGGCCGCCAGGAAACGGAGGGCTGAATGAACGGCACCAGGTTTGGCCTTGTCGCGGCGGGAGAGCGTGTAAATGCGGTCCGTGCAGCAATCCGTGCGGATGCCCGGCTGGTGATCGCCGTCGTGGAGGCGCTTCGGGAACGGGGCACGGTGGCCGAAAGCATGGGGGAGATCGCCGACGCTGTGGTGGACGCCATGCAAGCCTCCCTTGCGGAACCCAGCCCGGGGGTACACCGAAAAGCGGCAGCCGTGGTCAACCGCTTCCGGGGTCGGCTCGAACAGGTAGCGGACACCCAGCGCCAGGACGCAGAACGCCACCGTCTGGCGGCGAAGGCGGGGCATGCCAGGCGAAACGAACAGGCTAGGGCGTTTCTGGCGCGGTGGGTTGCAGACAACCGGCTGCGCTTTCCTTCCGCGAATGCGGCCGGGCAGTGGGTGGCGCGACAGGGATACCCCGAGCTGAGCGAGTTGAGTGAAATCACAATCATCCGGTGGCTGCGCAAGGCCGGGTACTCTGATCGCAGCACGGTAAAAAAACCGTGACCTCTGCATAGCAGAGGTCACCACCCCCTCAAGGTTGCGGCATAAAGTCTCGACTCCCGTGAAATTGCGATGGAGTTTGAGATGACCGCCACCCAACCTACCCCACCCCGGCGCAACCGCGTTGCGTGGGACGACTACCACCCTTCCGACCTACTCGACCCGGAGCACTTCGAGCTGCTGACCGGCGTCGCCAAAAAGACCCAAGAAAATCTTCGCGCCCGACATAGGCTGCCGTTCCTCAAGATCGGCGGTCGCGTGGTGTACCGCGTGCGCGATATTCAAGAATGGTTCGACCGCCAGGCGCGTAACCAAATAGCTGCCTGATTCGAGCGCCCAAAACAAAGAAAAGCCCGGCGGTATTTACCAGCCGGGCTGAGATATTTTGCCTACCATCCTTTAACCCCTATCGGTGCCGGGAGAGGGGACCGGTGCCAACTCATCACTAGGCAAGAATGACAGTGAATATTCTAAATGAATCGTCCTTCGACGGCTACATTGATCTATTCGAGGGCCTTGAGCCCGAAGCGATCTACGGTTTCTACGAGCTGCCAGCGAACGACTCGGGTTATCTTGAGGGTTCCAAGGAAAAACCCAGCGCATCGGCGGTGCCCAAACCCACACCTCTCCCTGTCATTGCCGAGGGTATCCCCGAAGCCCTGCGAAGCCACGCACAGTGGGTTTGCTGGAAGTATGTGCTGAAGGGGGACCGGTGGACAAAACCGCCCTTCCGCGCAGACGGACGGGGTATGGCGCGGGCAAACGATCCCGAAACGTGGGCGAGCTTTGACGAGGCCATGGCGGCCTATCGGGCAGGGCGAGCGGATGGCATCGGTTTTTGCTTCGCCGAGGGTGACGGGCTGGCGGGCGTCGACCTCGACCATGTGCTCGACGAAGCAGGCGAGGTCCGCCATCCCGTGGCAGCGGAGATCGTCGAGCAGTTCCGTTCGACGGCTTACATCGAGCGGAGCCCGGGCGGCGACGGCCTCCGGCTCTTTGTTCTCGGAACAACCTCGCGCTGCGGCAAGGGCAAGGCGGCCGAGGACAAGCAGTGGATCGAGGCTTATGATCATCGGTCGCCCCGATTTCTGACTGTGACTGGCCAGCGATTGGATGGAAGCCTTGAAAGCCCCGCAGACGGCCAAGCAGCCCTGGCTTGGTTGGCTCGAAACCACATGGGGGGCGATGCCGTTTCGAGCGCGAGCGCGGCGCAGAGGGTGCCTGGAGCGACAACCAACCCCGCAGCGGACGATGCGGTAATCCGCCGAATCAAGAATTCGAGGCAGGGCGTGCCCTTCCGGCAGCTCTTTGAGGACGGTCAATATTTCGACTTGAAAACCAGCCAGTGGATCGAGGACCGCAGTGTGCTGGATGCCAAGCTGATCGAGATACTGGCATTTTTCTGCAACCGCGATTCAGAGCAAATGGACCGGATTTTCCGGCGGTCGGCGCTGATGCGGGACAAGTGGGACGAAAGGCGCGGCAGCCGCACCTACGGACAACTGACTGTTGGGAGCGTGCTGAGGCTGCACGCGGAACGCGGCGGACGAACGGTAGGCGATTGGGATGCCGAGCACGATGAGGGTGACGACCGAGAGCCTATCCGGCTTGTCGCGGGTGACCGGCACCGTGCTGTTGATGCCATCCAGGAAATTCTCGGGCGCAACGGGGTCTATCAGATTGGTGGAGCCCTCTATGGTCTGATCGCGGTCGGCGGCGTTCCCGAGCCCTCTCGATTGCTGAGGCCCACCACCCTGGGGACCTACCTGGCCCGGTACGCGGTCGTCCAGAAGTATCACCAGCGCGACGAAGAGTGGAAGCCAGCCGAACTGCCGGCGGAGTTGGCCAAGGCCGTCGTCGATGAGGGCCACTACCCCGGCATTTTGGAGATACGCGGCATCGCGCGGCAGCCCTTCTTGCGCGAGGATGGAAGCCTCTGCAACGCGGCAGGCTATGACGGGGCAAGCAAGCTGTTCTGTGCATTCAGCGCCGACGACTTTCCGGGCATCCCCGAACGCCCAACCCGTGCGGATGCTGAAACAGCGCTGCGCCGCGTCGCAGCGCTGTTTGATGAGGTGGAGTTCGAGGGGGCGCGAGATCGGGCGGCGGCGGTCGCCGCCTGCCTCACAGCAGCCACGAGACGATCGCTTCGGGCAGCACCGGCGTTTCTCCACACGGCGCACCTGGGCGGCAGTGGGGCGGGCAAGAACTATTCAGAGGGCATGATCGAGAGGTTTGCGACCGCTGGCAGAGCATCACCCCTGGCGCACAAAACGCCCCGCTCGGAGCTGGACAAAAGCCTGTTCTCGGCCCTGATGCGGTTTCCAGATGTTGTGCGCTTCGACGAGCTGTCCGCGGGCAGTGCGCTGGCGGGGTCGCCGCTAATGCTGAATATGCTGACGGAGCCGTTCGTCAGCGACCGCGAACTCGGATTCAGCAAGATCGTCACCGTACCGGCGAACGTCCTGATGCAGTTGAGCGGTAACGGCATCACCATCGAGGGCGACATGCGGCGCCGAACGGTGGAAATCTTCTACGCGCCGACCGGACAGGGCCAGTTCACCAAAGATCCCTTCGCTGACCTCATCCAGCACAGGGGGGAATACATCGCTGCCGCATTGACCATCGTTCGCGCTTGGTTGGTGGCTGATGCCCCGGCGAGCCGCGAGCCGGTGAAGAACTACGCCCAATGGGACACGTGGTGCTGTCAGCCGCTGATCTGGCTGGGTATGCAGGACCCCGCTGCGTCTTTGCTGGGCAATATGAACTCAACGGACGGGTCTCTCGTTGATGCGGACCTCGTCGCCGAGTTCATCAGGCGCCTGCGCAAATCGTTCGGAACCCAGTGGTTCGTCGCCAAGGATATTGTGGGGATGACAAAGGCCGGCACAGTGGAGGGCATCGAGTTGAGCCAGGCCGCGCGAGCGCTGGTGGGCGAGAGCGAGTCGGGGCCGACCAACACCACCCGGGTCGGTAAAATCCTCAGTCGCATCCGAAGCATGACGGTAGACGGCTGGAGCCTCCAGAAGAAAGACCAAGGCAACACCAAGGCAGCGGCCAAGTGGCGGGTTCGAGAGTTGCACCGGCCCAGCGGCGACTAGCCGCGTCGACGGCGGGTGGTAGGGCGCAACCCCTACTACCCCTAAAATCACCCAGCGTATAACGGAACCTCTGGAGCCCACGGCTGGCGCGGGCTGTAGCGATTTTGGATAGGGGTAATAGGGGTGGTAGGGGTGGGGTCAGGTCGATATATAAATTTGGCATAGG
>NZ_BAAHXD010000075.1:0-6992 GCF_054657115.1 Methyloparacoccus murrellii
GGCAGCGCATACATCTTCAGCAATTGCTGTTGAACCTGATCCTGAATGCGGTCGATGCCATGGAGCCACGCCCGGTTTCGGCGCGGCAGCTCGTCATCGCCGGCCAGCAGCTGGACGACGCGGCGGTGGAAATCAGTCTGACCGACACCGGCATCGGTTTTCCCGCCGATCAGGCGCAGGCGATCTTCGAGCCGTTCGTGACCAGCAAGCGCGATGGCATCGGGCTTGGCTTGTCCATCTGCAAGAGTATCGTCGAGGCGCACGGCGGCGAGATCCGGGCTGTCTCCAGTCCGGCCGGCTCCACCTTCACCGTCCGCTTGCCGGTGGCCAGCGCCGCGAGTCAACGCGCATGAGCGAAGAGAGCCGGGTCTTTGTGATCGACGACGATGCCGACATGCGGCTGTCCCTGCAATGGCTGCTCGAATCGGCAGGCCTGCGGGTGTGGCTGTTCGACTCGGCGGAAGCCTTTCTGGCCGCGGATGTCCATCGCCAGCCCGGCTGCCTGCTGCTCGATGTCCGCATGCCCGGGATGGGCGGTATCCGCCTGCTCGAACAGCTCGGGCGCATGGGTTGCCGCTTGCCGGTGATCATGTTCACCGGGCACGGCGATATCGCGATGGCGGTGCAGACCATGAAGGCCGGCGCCTTCGATTTTCTGGAAAAACCCGCCAGCCATCAGCTCATCATCGGCCGCGTGCAGGAGGCGCTGGAAAAGGACCGTCTGCAGCGCAGCCGGCAGCAGGATCTCTCGGACATGGAACAGCGGTTGCAGCAGCTGACGCCGCGCGAGCGGGAAATCCTCGAGCGCCTGACCGAGGGACTTTCGACCCGCGAGATATCCGCCTGCTTCGGCATCAGCGAGCGCACGGTCGAGAAGCACCGCGAGCGGCTGATCCAGAAGCTGAATGCCCGCTCCGTCGTCGATGTGGTGCGCCGCGTGCTGGAGCATCGCAACGGCGCGGAGGCTTCCCCGACGGCACCCTAGCCGGGGCCGGTCTCGGCGTGGGGTGGCGGTTCCATCGGTTGCCAGCCGCCACCCAGCGCCTTGTACAGCGCCACGAGGCTGGTGGCGATGCGGGCATTGCTGGCCACCAGGCTGCTCTGGGCAAGGTACAGCGCCCGCTGTGCCTCCAGCACGTTGAGAAATGCCGTCAGTCCCCGCAGGTAGCGCTCCTCGGACAGGGTCACCGCCAGCGCGTTGGCCGTCACCGACGCGCTCAGCGCACGGCGGCGGTCCTGTTCCCGCTGATAAGCCACCAGCGCGTCCTCCACTTCCCGGAAGGCCGTGAGGATGCTCTGCTGATAGGCCAGCAGGGCCTGCTGCTGCTGGGCGCTGGCCTTGTCGATCTCGGCCTGGATGCGGCCCCAGTTGAAGATCGGCGTGCTGATGCCGCCCGCCATCGCCCAGGATTTACCCACCGGCGTGAAGTCCGACAGGCGGGTATTCTGCAGCCCCAGGAAGCCGGTCAGGTTCAGCTTGGGGTAGAGCTGGGCCGTGGCCGTGCCGACGTCGGCGGTTGCCGCTGCCAGCTGGCGTTCCGCCTGCAGGATGTCCGGGCGGCGGCGCAACAGCTCCGAGGGCAGGTCGGCGATCACATCGGTCGGTGCCGCCGGCACCGGGGTCTGCATCTCCAGCAGATACAGCAGGGTGTCGGGCGATTTACCCAGCAGCACCGCCAGGGCGTGCGCGTCCTGGCGCGCGGCGATCTCGTAGGCGGGCAGCTGCGAGCGGGTGGTTTCCAGCTGCGCCTGTTGCTGCGCCACTTCCTGCTGGCTGTCCAGGCCGGCGCCCGCGCGCGCCATCGTCAGTTGCAGGGTGTCCTCCTGGGTAGCCAGATTGGCCCGGGTGATGGCCATCTGCTGCTGGTTGGCGCGCAGGTCGATGTACAGCCGCGCCACCTCGCCTAGCAGCGATACCAGCACGGCGCGGCGGTAGTCCTGCTCGGCCTCGATCATCGCCTGGGCCGATTCGATGCGCCGGAACAGGCCACCGGCGGGATCGATTTCCCACTGCACGTCGAAGCCGGCCTGGATGATGTCGATCAGGTTGTTGCCGAAATAGCCGCCCGCTGCGGGGTTGCTCAGGCCGCCGCCGCCGGTGATGAAATCGTTGCGCCGCTGGCTGGCGTTGGCGCGGCCCTGGAGGCTGGGCAGCCCGGTGGCGATGGTGCGCTGGCGTTCCGCCCGGGCGGCGAGAATCCGCTGCCCGGTCTGGCGGATGTCGAGATTGAAGGCGGCAGCCTCCCGGATGAGCCGGTCGAGTACCGGATCCTTGAAGACCGTCCACCAGGCATCCGGTGGCGGAATGTTGTGGTGGTCGCGGGCGCCGGCATACTTGCCCGGCGTGCCGACCTCGGGCAGACGGTAATCGGGACCGACCATGCAGCCGGCGAGTCCCAGCGCCGCCAGCAGCAGTGCGAGCGCCCGGCTCACGGCGGCGTGGCCGCTGTCGGCGGCCGCATGGCTTCCTGGCCGGGCGCCTCGATGAAGACGTCGACCTGCTGGCCGACGTAGGCGGGCAGGCGCTCGCGGTCGAAGCGGTAGAGCGCCTGCAGCACACGCATGTCCACCCGCTCGGTGCTGTCGCCGGTCAGTGACCGCTTGGGTACCACATAGGGCTCCACGTAGGCCAGCGTCAGCGGCGTGCTGAATTCCCGGTTGCCGCGCAGGTAGGCGATGGCGCGGCCACCCGGGCGAAAGCGCCAGGCGTCGTTCTCGTCGATATCCACGCGCACGTGCAGCTGGTCCAGGTTGCCCATGACCAGCAGCGGTGTCGTCAGCGGTCCGGCTATGGCGTATTCCCCGGGGCGGATGTTGACCTGCAATATCTCGCCGTCCATCGGTGCCCGGACCGTCAGCCGGTCGAGATTGGTTTCGGCGGCGGCGAGCTGGGCCTCCGCCTGCTGCACCTGCGCCCTGGCGCTGTCCAGCCGTGCCCTGGCGATCAGCACGGCATTGCGGCGGCGTTCCAGTTCCTCGGCGCTGATGGCGCGGCGGTCGGTGACGGCCTCCGCCAGCCGCTGCAAGGTCTGCGCATCGGTCAGTCCGGCGCTGGCCTCAGCCACGGCCGCCCGGGCGCGGGCAAGGTCGGCCCGGCGCATGGCCAGCACCGCCCGCGCGTCGCGGTCGTCGACGCTGAACAGCACCGTGCCCGCCCTGACTTGGTCGCCTACCTTCACCGACAGCGTCTGCACCAGGCCGGGCAGCGCCGCGCCGATGGCGACGTTGCGGTTCTGCGCCTCGATGATCCCGGAGCCGGCGATGAAGGTGCCGAAGGGCGCCTCGGCGGGCTGCACGACCGCCGGCGCCACCGGCACCGGCCGGTTGCCGTTCACGACCGTGTAAACGCCGAAGGCGAAGCCGGCCAGGGCCAGGGCGGGGAGGGTGTATTTGGGCAACATCGCTCAATGTCCGGGCGGCAGCGGACGGATCGCCGGCAGCGTACGCGGCGCCGGCGGGGTGCGGGAACCTTCAGGCATGTCTGTCCTCCAGCGTGATGATGTGGCCGTCGTCCATGTGGGCGATGCTGTCGGCGAACTCGAAGATGCGGGCGTCATGGGTGACGATGATCAGGGCCTTGCGCTCGTCCAGGGCGACGGTCTTGAGCAGTTCCATGACCTTATGCCCGGTGTCGTGATCCAGCGCGCTGGTGGGCTCGTCGCAGACGATCAGCCGCGGGTTGTGCACCAGCGCCCGGGCGATGGCGACGCGCTGCTGCTGGCCGCCGGACAGCTGCGCCGGCAGCGAGCCCAGCCGCTCACCGAGGCCGACGCGCGCCAGCATCGCCGCTGCCCGCCGCGTGGCCTCCGGCCGCTTGAAGCCATTGATGATGAGCGGGATGGCGGCATTCTCCACCGCCGTCAGGGTCGGCAGCAGGTTGTAGGCCTGGAACACGAAGCCGATGTTCTCGGCACGGAAGCGCAGGCGTTCCTTCTGTCTCAGGTGCAGAAGATCCTCGCCGAACACCTGGCACAGGCCGGCGTCCTGGTCGAGGATGCCGGCGATCACCGAGATCAGCGTGGTCTTGCCGCAGCCGGACGGCCCCACCAGCATCATCAGCCGGCCGGTGTGGATGTCGAGGTCGACGCCCCGCAGCGCCATGACCTTCTGGTCGCCGGTGTCGTAGGTCTTGACCAGGTCGCGGCAATGAACGGCCAGTTGTGCCATGCCGGCTAGCCCTTGAAGACCACGGCCGGTTCCAGCGCGATCACCTTGCGAATGCTGACCAGCGCCGCGAAGATGCAGATCAGCGTCACGCCCAGCCCGCTGAACAGCAGCAGCTGCCAGGGAAACTTGAAGGCCAGGATGGTGTTGCGCATGCTCCAGCCGAACAGCGAGGTCAGCCCCACGCCCAGGCCATAGCCGATCACGCCCACCAGGGCCGCCTGCAGCAGGATCATGCGCAGCAGCGTGCCGTTGCTGGCGCCCATCGCCTTCAGCACGCCGAACTGGCGCAGGTTCTCCATGGTGAAGCTGTAGAAGGTCTGGCCGGCGATCGCGGCACCGACGATGAAGCCCAGCAGCACCGACATGCCGAAATTGATCGGAATGCCGGTGTTCTTCATGAAGTAGGTGTAGGTCAGCCGCTTGAACTCGGCCTGGGTATAGGCGGCCAGGCCGGTGGTGTCCTGGATGCGCGTCTTCAGCGCCATGAGATCGGTGCCCGGTTTCGCCTTGACCAGCACGAAGGACAGCAGCTTGCGCTCCCGTGGCGCGTACAGCATGGCCCGGCTGTAGGTGGTGTAGATCACCGGCTGCGACTGGAAGGTGCGGGTGTTCCTGGCGATGCCGACGACGATGGCGCGGCGGTCGTTGAGTTCCAGGGTGTCGCCAACCTTGAGCGGGATTGGCTGGCCGTCCGGCCCCGGCATGCCCAGTTTTTCCACCGCCCCGTCGCGGTCGACGATCACGGCGTCGGCGCGGCGGAGATCCTCCAGCCGGCCCTCCAGCATTTCCGGCGGGCCGCCGATCAGCGTGGCGTCGTCCAGGCCGATCAGGTTGCAGGTCTGGAAGTTGCCGTTGGTCAGCCGCGCCTTGATCAGCCCCTTGTACAGCGGCATCGCCCACTCCACCCCCTCGATGCCGCGCACCCGGTACAGCTCCATGTCCTGCAGCGGCTTGACGTCGTCGATGAACTGCACCTTGGGGTCCATCACCCAGATGTCCGGCAGGCCGACATCGGTGATGAAGCTGAAGGTCCGCATCATGATGCCGATGAAGATGGCCGGTTGCTGGGTCATGATCAGCGAGGCGAAGGTCAGGCCCATGACGATGCCGAGATACTTGCCGCGATCGCCCATCAGCATCTTCAACGCGATGTAGTTCATGCGTCCTGCTCCCGCCCCAGCTGCCGCAGCACCGCCAGCGAGAACCGGTAGATCAGTTCGGCGGTGCGCTCGATGGCCTCGGGACCGGTGAAGAGCTCCGGGCACATCCGCTCGATCATGGGTCGCGAGTGCCGGTAGACCAGACACTGGCCGATGATCTGGAGGATCAGCCGGTCGATGTCCGCCGGCGCCCAGTCGCTGCCCGCCAGCCGCGGTACGATGTCCCGCAGGGCTTGGAAGCGCGGCCGCATGACCGTGTCGACGAGATAGTCCAGCGCCCCGGTCGGGTCGACGATCTCGCGGGCCAGCAGCTGCGCGTGAAAGCCCAGGTGGCTGTCGTCCAGCAGCCGCGAGAGGAGCGAACGGATGAAGAACCGCAGCCGGTCCTCGGGCGGCAGGGTGGCGTCGGCGAAGGCGATCTGTGGATACTTGCGGTCCGCTTCCCGGAACGCGTACATGAGCGCCTCGCGATACAGCGCCTCCTTGCTGCGGAAGTAGTAGTTGACCGAGGCCACGTTGACCTCCGCCCGGGTGCAGATCTCGCGGACGGTGGCCGCCTTGAAGCCATGCTCGGCAAAGATCTCCAGCGCCGCCCGCAGAATGCGGTCGCGGGTCAGGTCGGGTTCGTCGGTCGGGGACATGGGCAGCTTTCAAACATCAGTTTGAATTATCTTATTGAAACAACTGTTTTGTCGTCAAGTGCAGGCTTTCGGTCGCCGCCGCCCGGGTATGCGGCTTGCTATACTTGCCGCCCTTTCCATACCTCCCGTCGCCATCCGCCATGTCCCGCTGGCGCCCGCCTTCGCCCAGATCGTCACCCTACATCACGGCCGACGGCGCCCGCCGGCTGGAGGCCGAACTCCGGCAACTGTGGGTGCGGCGCGCCGAGGTGACCCAGCACCTGGCGGCGGCCGCAGCCGAGGGCGACCGCTCGGAGAACGCCGAGTACATCTACCGCAAGAAGGAGCTGCGCGAGATCGATCGCCGCCTGCGCTACCTGCAGAAGCGCCTGCCGGCGCTGACCGTGGTCGGCGAACTGCCCGGCAACCGGGAGCGGGTCTTCTTCGGCGCCTGGGTGACGCTGGAGGATGCGGCCGGCGAGGAAAGCACCTTCCGCATCGTCGGTGCCGACGAGATCGACCCGCAGCAGGGCTGGATCAGCATCGACTCACCCATGGCCAAGGCACTCCTGAAGAAGACCATAGATGAGGAAATCCAGGTCGTGGTCCCGTCCGGGTTGGCCAGTTGGTTCATCGTCGATGTTCGGTATGAGTGAGGCGCACCCAGCCAAGCAAGCCTGCATCATCCGTCGTGTTGGGTTACGCTTTACTACTGACGCGGACAAGAGCGGCGGGTCTGATGCTTTCCAAAAGTAGCCTTTCATTTGTAAGGCCGATATCACGTTAGATTTAGAGGACTAGGTATGGAGTTCTTTTCGGGCTTCAAGTGGGCTGTCCCTATCGCATTTTCGGAAGCCGTATCCCTGTGTCGTTTTGAAGAGGGCGACATTGTATTTGATACAGCGAAGGCTTACGACGATGGTTGGGAAAAGGCTAGTGAACATATTGAGCACTCACTGCAGGTGCGATATCCGGCGCGTGCCACCGGGGGCGCTACGAAAGAAAGAGGTGGGGTGTTTAGAAGCAACTGGAATTCGGAAGTTAG
>NZ_BAAHXD010000076.1:0-5737 GCF_054657115.1 Methyloparacoccus murrellii
TTAGGCGAGCGTGATGGTCGCTTGAAAATTGTATGGACGAGTGGGTGATGTTGGCATATTATTATACTTGTGCGGCAAGACCTTATTCATTAATTGTGGTGGTTTTGATTGCATAGCTTTGGTATTATGCTTAACGATAAGGTGTATCATGAACACAATTACATCGCTGCTGAAATCCTTCTGGAAGGAAGATGAGGGCTTGACGGTTGTTGAATATGCCATTGCCGCCGGCGTTATTGCCGCCGGCGTTATTGCCGCTGGCGTTATTGCCATCTTCACTGCTATTGGCAGCAAGGCGTCATCTAAGCTGGATGTTTTGAACAGCGCACTTGGCAGCTAGCATCTGAAGCCTTGGTGGCATTCTGCATGCTGGAGTAAGCTGTTCCATCTGGGTAATCAAGATATCGACTATTGTGGTGGCGAAGCACTCGGTTTCGCCACCTTCAGTTCTATCCTGTTAAATATGCCATCGATGCGCGTTCGGCGAGAATCTGCCAACCGCTATCTCGACTCGCCGGAAAGGTGATGGCGTGGTCGATTTTGTCCTGACGGTTCTGGCCATTGCTCTGGTCGGTTTTGGTACCTGCATAGACTTTGCGTGGCACCGTCTGCCGAATTGGTTGACCATCAACGGTTTCCTGCTTGCGCTGGCTCTCCAGGGTTATGTCGGCGGCTGGGCGGGATTTTCCGATGGGTTGATTGGGGCGGCCGTTCCCTTCGCCGTTTTCTTTCCGTTCTTCGTCATCCGCTGGATGGGGGCGGGTGATGTCAAACTCGCCATGGCGGCAGGCTGCTGCCTGGGGTGGCCGTTGAGTCTGGTTGTCTGTTTGAATGCCTTGTTGATCGGCGCATTCGCGGCGTTTGCCATTTTGCTCGCTCGGGGCGGACTCGCCGGATACCTGAAGCGCTATGGCCTCATGCTGGCCTGCCTGCTGCGAGCCGGCCGCTTTGCCTATCTACCACCGGACGCCAGCGAGACCGCTGCCACCACGCGCTTCCCCTACGCCTTTGTGATCGCGCTCGGTTTGTTGACTGTCATCCTATGGCCGGGAGAGCTGGCATTTATCCATGCCGACATTCTGTTGCCCTGATTATTAAGGAAAAGGAAAATATTTACTTGGGCGAAAGCGCGGGCAAGAAGGTGAAGATTCTTCGGGATTCGCCAAGTAGAGCCGCCGCACCATCATGAATGGTCGAGCCGCTCTGCTGCTGTCAATCGCCTTGCTGCTGGCGCTGGGCGCGGTGTGGATCGGCAACCGCTTTCTGGTCGACTCGGGCGAATCCGGCGCGCGCGTCGTCCAGGAGGAAACCGTCCCGGTCGTCGTGGCCGTCAAGGAAATCCCCAAGCTGGCCAAAATCGGGCCGGGCGATGTGCGGGTGATGCCCGTGCTCAAGCGCGCCCTGCCGCAGGAATACATGCTGCCGGGCGCCTCGCCTTTTTTCGCAAGGGCCGAGGACGTGGTGGGCCAGTTCGTTTCGCAGGCCGTGTTTCCCAACGAGCCCCTGGTCAGGCAGCGCCTGCAGGCCACGGGGCATCCGGTCACGCCCAGCCAGCGGGTCATGGCCATCCGGGTGGACGAGGTGGCCGGGCTCAAGCGCCTGGTCAAGGACGGCGATTTCGTCGACGTGCTGCTGTCCCGCCCGCAGCATGACAGCGAACTGCCGGTCGTCGAGATCGTAGCCCAGGATGTAAGAGTGGTCGGCCCGCCGGACGCAATGAACAAACCCATCGGCAACGAACCCATCATGCTGGAACTGGGCGCCAAGCAGGCCGAGTTGGTCATGGAGGCGATGTCGGTGGGCTCGATCCAGCTGGCCCTGCGTCATCCGGGCGATCATGGCCACCTGTTTGGCGAACGCCACTTCGTGTCCCAGGCGCAGGCGGGGGGAACGGCTCCCCCCGCTGCCGCGAGAGAACCCGTGGCCTCCGCGAACCTTGGCGCTCCCAGACTGGCTGGCGTTCCCCGGACCGTGATTTCCGGCGCGAAGAAGTCGGACGCGCTGCGTTGCAGCAACCTTCGCTGCTTTGCCGTCGATGAAAAGGATGAACTCTCGGTGTTGAAGCTCAGTCCGCAGATTCTCGACATCAAGTCGGCCCGTCCGCCTGAACTGCCGCGCGAGCCGAATGGGGCCGGGTCCATCACGGGCGAACCCGGCGCAATACGATGACCCCTCGCCATTGCCATGCGACGGCGGAGACCGTCGGCCGGACCGGCATGGGTCGGGTGCCTGACAGATCGTGCACCGCCGATCCTTTGGCGCAGTCCCGCCGGATGAAACACCACCGCCATCGGCAACGCATGTTACCCGGCCCGCTGCTGCTCGCGGGCGCGCTCGCCCTGCTGTCGACCGCGGTGCTTGCCACGCCTACCGATTATTCCCTGCCCATGAACAAGGGCATGGTCATCAAGCTGCCGGCCAATACCCAGGATATCGCCGTCGGCACCGGCGAGATCGCCGAAGTCCGGCTGCTGGACCCCAATCATCTCTATGTGATGGGCAACAAGCTGGGAACGACCACGGTGGTCCTGTGCGGCGTCAATCGCCACCACGAAAAGGATTGCTTCCGCACGCTCAAGCTGGAAGTCACCCATGATCTGGAGGCCCTCAAGGCCAAGCTGCACGAAATCTTCCCCGACGAATCGCCCAGGGTGTATTCCTCCCAGAACGCGATCGTGCTGGCGGGGCAGGTCTCCAGCGTCGACAAGATGAATGCCATGCTGGCCATCGCCGGCACCTTTGCCCATCCCGACATGCCCGGTGGCCAGGGTCAGATGGGCGCCGGGGGCATGGGCGGTGGTGGTGGGGCCGGCGGCGTGCGGGTCATGCAGTACGACATGAATCCCCGGGTCATCAACCTGATGCAGGTCGGCGGGCCGCAGCAGGTGATGCTGGGCGTCACCGTGGCCGAGATGACCACCAGCCTGGCGCGCCGGCTCAAGGTGGATTTCAGCGCCTTTGGCGGCGGGGACATCAAGGGCGGCGCCATATCCGGGCCGGATTTCATCGAGGCGCTGATCAATAACCTGCCGGTGGAGCAGGCGGCCGCCAGCTACAACCCCGCCGCCCTGTTCCTGCGCTTCGCCGGCAGCGACGCCACCGTGCGCACCTTCATCAATGCCGCCCGCGACAACGGCCTGGCCAAGGTGCTGGCGGAGCCCAACCTGACCACCATTTCCGGCCAGGATGCCGAATTCCAGTCGGGTGGCTCCTTCCCCGTGCCCGTCGCCCAGTTCGGCGCGGCCGGTGGTGCCGGTGGCGGCATCTCGGTGCAGTTCTTCAACTACGGCGTGATCCTCAAGTTCCTGCCGGTGGTGCTGGATTCCGGTCGCATCAGCCTCAAGGTCAATGTCATGGTCAGCGAGCTCAGCAACCAGGACACGGTTACCGTGCCCGCGGGCGCGACCGGGCAGTCCTTCACCATCCCTTCGCTGATCCAGCGCAGCGCCTCGTCCTCGCTGGAACTGGACAGCGGGCAGACGCTGGGCATCGCCGGCCTGATCCAGGACCGCACCCGCGAACTGATCACCAAATTCCCGGGGCTGGGCGACCTGCCGGTACTGGGGCAGCTGTTCACCAGCCAGGAGTACAACCGCAGCGAGACGGAGCTGATGATCTTCGTCACGCTGCAGCTGGCCAAGCCGGTGAACCCGGACAGGATCCGGCTGCCGACCGACAACTTCGCCGAACCCAGCGACCTGGAGTTCTACGGCATGGGTCGGACGGAAGCCCGCAAACCCCTGGCGACCCGGCCGCGCAGCCTGCAGAACAACATGGGGGGCTTGCGCGGGCACTTCGGGCCGACCATCCAGGAGAACAAGGAGCAGTGACAGGCCAGCCGGGCGCCCCCTTGCACCGGGGCAGCGACGAACGCCGGTCGGCGGGACAGCCGGAAAAGCCCCGGCAAACCGTAGCGATCGCCGGGATGGTGCCGCAAGACCGGGGTGGCGTCGGCGCCTGGCGTATCGATTTCCGATCGTCGGGGGACGCGGTCGAACGCCCTGCCCAGACCAAGGCAACACGAGAACAGGCCATGACGCAGACAATCAATCCGAGGATCGCGGCCCTGCTGCTGGCCCAAGCGCTGGCGGGCTGCCAGGAATGGATGGCGGAGCCCGTTCGGATTGAGCGGAATTTCGGTGAATCCGTGCGGGTGGTGATGCTGGATCAGATCCATGACAAGGACAAGGCTACACATCCGGCAACCCACGCCCCGGACGGCATGTCCGGCATGAAGGCCACCAAGGCCCTGCAGCGCAGCTATCAGATGGATATCGGCCGGCCGGAACGGGTCCGCGAGATGTCGCAGATCAATGTCCAGAGCGGCGGCGGATCGGGTGGCAGCGGCGGATCGGGGGGGGGTGGCGGTGGCGGTGGCGGCGGTCAATGATGTCAGCGAACGGGCAGGCGAGGGCCGCCATCGTGGCTAGCCGGCCGATCGCAGTGACATTGCTTCGGCGGCGTGGGGTGATGTCGGGCAGGGCGTGCATGACTGGTCTGGCGCTGGTGGAGTTTGTCTTGGCCGCGCCGGTCCTGTTTCTGCTGATGTTTGCGATCGTCGACTTCGGCCAGGCGCTGGCATTGGCGGACAACCTGGCCTACGCGGCGGATGCCGGGGTGGCATACGCCTATCAGCATTGGAAAAAAGGCGATGGTGCCGCTATTTCCAATCTGCTGGCCATCAAGGATGCCACGGTACGCGCCGTGAAAGGTGGCAATAACGCGTACCTGCTGGCGGATAACGAGGTGACGGTCGAAAAAATTTGCGGTTGTCCGGGAGACGATTCGGAGGACGATGGGCTTTCGCCCAAGGACTGTGCAGACATTGATACGGAGGGTGCGGTTAGTGAGGACCTCTGTGACGGTTACGGTAACCCGCAAATTATCTTCCGGATCACTACCAGCAAAACCCTTCAACAATCCCTGACCCGATATTTCTGGAATGCCAGGACGATCACCCGGTCGTCGGAATATCGTGTCCAATAATGCATGCGAGGTGTGCCATGAATCTCGGAAAAGCGGGAGCGGACCACGGCAGGGAATGCCAACGCGGGGCCGTTCTGCCACTGGTCGCAGTGGGCTTGGCCGCTCTATTTACCGTGGCGTCGCTGGCATTGGACGCGGGCGGCATGATTACCCTCAAGGAGCGCATGCAGATAGCTGCCAATGCTGGCGCGCTGGCGGCGGCGTTGGCAGCCTCGAGCGGTCAGGATAATCTTATGGTTGAACAGGCGCGTGCTGCCACCAAGGCCAATGGCTTTACGCATTTAACTGATTCGGTCACTGTTACAGTCAATAAGCCCCAAGAGGGGGTTTGTGATAGCGATAGCGCGGAATCGGGCAGGAAATATGTGGAAGTTTTGATTTCCAAACCCTATCAGTATGCCTGGCTAAACAAATCCGGTACGATCCGTGCGCATGCGACGGCGAACATTGTGTGCAAGGAAGGGAGTGGAGATGCTAATAGTGGGTCTGGGTCGGCCTGTCTGGTTGCCTTGAGCGAGGTGGGCACCGACATTCTGAGCACAGGTAGCGCAAAGATTTATGCGAATGGCTGTGATATCTGGGTGAATTCTGCCGATAAGAGTGCCTTGGAAACTAAACCAAGCGGCACAATTGAAGCTAGGCAGGGTGGCAACATCCTGATCGTCGGCGGCTATGACGAATTCCCATGGGGGAATCCAATAAAGCCGACGCCAAAAACAGGTCAAACACAAATAGCATTAGGTTCGGCTAA
>NZ_BAAHXD010000077.1:0-5329 GCF_054657115.1 Methyloparacoccus murrellii
TTACCATGTTGAATGTGTTGATTACCGGCAAACTCGTCAAAGACCCACGCAGCGGGATCGGCAAGAACGGGTCGGTCTGGACCAGCGCATCCGTCCGAGTGCCCGTGCCGTTCGACTCGGAGGGCGCGGCGGATTCCATCTTTTGCTCGGTCATTGCCTTTGGCGATGAAGCGGCCAAACTGGCGCGGCTATCATCTGGCGATGCGGTGTCTATTGCAGGCACGGCCAGGCTCTCGACCTGGACCGGCAAGGATGGCGTCACCAAGCCGACGATGGACGTGCAGGCCATCGGGATTCTGACGGCTTATCAGCTCCGGCAGAAGCGGGGCAACGGTGAAGCCCAACTGGAACAGAAGTCGATGCCACAACGCGGCCATGAGCGCCAGGGGCAGCCCCCGGAGTTTGATGACCCCATGAGGTTTTGAAGATGAGCCAGCGAAAATCGCTACTGGCGGCGGAAGTGCTGGCGCTCCTCAAGAACCCGGCCCCAGGACTGAGGCAGACAGGGCCCACATGTGCCGAAATGCCTGGAAGGGCGGTGGGGTCACCGGCGGGAGATAAGCAAGCGGCTGAATGAGGAGCTACGCCCGGCCGCTAATCGGATAGCGGCAATGTGAACCAGCTTGAGGCCAAGTTGACGGGTCAACCACAAAAAAGGCCGGGCGACGTTGCGCTTGAAGTGGTGAACGGAAGAACGGGTTTGTCATCCCGATACACGCATAGGCAGTCTTCTGACCTGCTTTCTCGCCCAACACTGGCCTTTCGGGTGCTTCGTCCGTATGGGAGAAAGCCTTGCGGAGTTACCTGGCCTTTCCCAGGAGGGGACACATAAGGGGTCACAAAAATGAAAAAAGCCGATTGTGTTTAATCGGCTTCTAGCTAAGGGCTTGATTTAATTGGTCGGGGTGAGAGGATTCGAACCTCCGACCACCTGCACCCCATACAGGTGCGCTACCAGGCTGCGCTACACCCCGAAAGAACGGCATGATAACGAGAGAGCGCCGTTAAGTCAAAAATCAGGTGGTGTTGCCGAAGTGGGTGGTTCCCCCAGACGCAAAAGCCGGTCGGTCGAACCGCAAGGCGGATGCGTCCTGCTACCCGGTTGCCATGGGGCTGGCCATCGGCTGGGCCTGCTGGCGGGGTGGAGGTTCACCGATGACGGGTTTTGCCTCTGGCCGCTTTCGTGCTGCGATGGGATGGGTGTCGTCCGGGATTCCAGTGGTTTGCCGGGTGGCTGGATAGGTCCGCGTGGTGGCGCGAGCTCGTCTTGGCGAAAGATCGGGCTTGCCTGCGTTGCGTGACATTCTGCCGGACCGGATGATGCCGCTTGCTGCCATTGGCATGCTGGCGTGGGTGCGTCGCCTTGGCGTGCCGCGTAGTGGTTCGGCTTTTTCCGTCATGTGCGTGCGCGGCGTGTCTGTGGTGATGGCTGGCCCGGTGGAGGTGGGCCTTGCCATGGCGCCCTTTGGTCGCGGATTTGGTGTGAGCGTGCTGCCGATGGGCGGCTGCCACGACGTTCCGCGAGCCGTGGTGGTGTGACCAGTGGGTTGCCGGCCGTGCGTGGCGGCCGTGTCCTCTTGCCGCATGGCGGGATTTGCGGTGGACGGGGCGATGCCAGGCTGACCGGTCAACCCGCCGATAGCTGCGGACATGGGGCTCCCTGTAACCGGAAAAACTGCGGGAGTAGGATCGCGCACCGCCCCCGCTGCCCGTGTCCTCGTCGTCTTCGTCCTCTTCATCCTCCTCGTCCTCGGCCGCGAGGAGGATCGCGCCCTGCCAGGCGGCGGGACTTTGCGTGGGCAGGATCAGGCAGGTCGGGCCGATCGTCAGAAGCAGCAGGGACAGTAGTGTTTGTTTCACCGGGCGTCTGGTTCGGGAAGAAGGTTACCGTCTGGCCGTCTTGCGGCTGGCATCGTGGCCATCCCGGCGGAAAGGCAGATGCGATTGTCCCAGATTTTGCGTGGCGCAGATACGCATGCGGGGTGGTGGTCGCCGGGCGGCGCTCCGGTCATGTTGCCCGTCCCGCTTCAGGGAGGCAGCAGGTGCAACTGGTGCTGGGTCGGGCCGGGCAGGAAGGCGGACATCTGGCCATCAGCCCAGTCGGCCTGCTGGTCGCGGTAATGGGGCGACAGCGGATGCCCTGATTGTCCGCCCGGCATTTGCAGACTGGCAGCCTCCGGATGGTTGGGTGAGAGCACCAGCCGTTCGCTGGCGCCGTTGCGCTCGTGCAGCACCTTTACACAATTGCTGTTGCAGGCGCCGGGGATGGTGGGCATATCCAGCAAGCTTCCGGCCCGGGGTTGCATGCGGCTGAAGGGATGCTGGATGCGCACGGCGTTGACACGGCGCCATGGCAGTTGCGCCAGGGTGTCCACCCGGTACCGCTGTTTGAGCTCCCGGGCGCTGCCCAGCAGCGTCGCGCGCAGGTAGGCGTTCCAGTCCGGTTGCCCGCGCGCGCTGGCCAGTTGCGGCAGGCCCTGCCGGATCAGGGCCTGCAGGGGGGTATCCAGCTGGCGCCATTGATAGACGAAGTCGGGATCCGCCTGCCGGCAGCGGGCCACCAGAGGGTCGATCAGCGCCTGTGCCAGCACCGACCGCCAATGTACCAGCAGCGCGATACCCCGGCTGTCCGGTGCGAGTTGCCCGTCCCAGCCGGCTATCGCTGCGCGGACCTCGCGGGCCTCCGGTGAGAGGCTGGCCGTTTCCGGCAGTAGGGACAGCGCCAGCAGCTGATAAAACTCATAGAACCCGCCACGCATGTCCCGTTGCAGCGAATGCAGGTCACGCTCGTCGAGTCGCGGCTGTTCGGCCAGTCGCTGGCGGATGCGAAAGGCCCGATAGCCGTTGGCGGGATTGTGGCCAAGGCTATGCGGGTAGTCGCCGCCAACGGTGCGGTTGTTGGCGGTGGCGATATAGCCCTCGGGCGGATTCAGCAGGCGAGGCAGGGACGCCGGCGCCAGGTAACCCGACCAGCCCGCGCCGGTCGCGGCCCAGTTCTGGCTGGTGGCGCCATCGAATCCCCGTCGCTCCGGCAGCAGCCCGGTCAGGGTCCAGGCAATCTGGCCCCGCTCGTCGGCCAGGACGACATTCTGCGGCGGCGCGCCGAAGCGGTTGAAGAGGCGCATGGCGGCGTCCAGGGTCTCGGCCCGGTCGATGTCGAGCAATTCCAAGTTGATCGCGGCCGGATCCAGCGCTGTCCAGCGCAGGGCCACCGGGGCGCCCAGCAGGGGGCGTTCCGGCACCGGGCCCCAGAGGGTCCTGCGGATCGTCAGTTGCTCTGCTGGTGCGTCACGGATTTCGAGGACCTCCGTCGCTACGTCGAAAGGCTGCCAGCCTTCGGGTGTGCGATAAGCCTCGGGATGGTCCGGGTGGGTTTCCAGCCGGATCAGGTCCAGCACGTCGGCGTTCAGGTTGGTGAATCCCCAGGCGACATGACCGTTGCCGCCGGCCACGAGCAATGGCAGCCCGGGTATCGTCAGGCCATCCAGCCGGTGGTTGGCATAGCGGAGATGGGCGCGATACCACAGGTTGGGCACGCCCAGCGGCAGGTGCATGTCATCGGCAAGAATGGCGCGGCCATCGGCGGTCTTGCTGCCGCTGACCGCCCAATTGTTCGAGCCCAGGGTGAAGTCGTCGGTGCCCACGGCCGAAACCTGTTGCGACTGTCGGCGAGGGTCTGCCAGCAGCGCGGCAATGGCCTCGGTCGGTACTGACCGTTCGGGGCGCCGGGAGCGCTCACCGCCGGCCAGCGTGCGATCGAAGGCATCCGTATCGGGGGTCAGAAAGCCCGCCACCGCCGCCGGCAGGCAGGCCTGCATCAGCGTCAGCATGCGCTCCTCGGCCTCCGTGTCGGTCAGGGTCTGGAACATCGAGGCGCCGATCAACAGGCTGTCCGCTGGTGCCCAGCGCGCGGGCCGATAGTGCAGCAGACGGAATTCGGGCGGGAATTCCCGGGCCGTATCGATGACGGCATTGACGCCCTCGGTATAGGCGTCGAGCACCGCGCGCTGGTGCGCCGGAAGCCGCGCCACGGCCTGGAGGGCTACCCTGTCGAAGCCGTAGAGACGTTGCCGGCGATCCGCCGCCGCGGCCGGCTGGCCCAGCACCTCGGCCAGCCGGCCGGTCATCCGGCGGCGCAGCAGATCCATCTGGAACAGCCGGTCGCGCGCATGCAGGAAACCGAGCAGACGGTAGGCATCGAGCCGCGAGGCGGCCTGGATTTCGGCAATGCCTCTGGCGTCGAAGCGGATCGTCGCGGGCTCGCGCAGTCCCGGCAGCTGGATCTCGCCGTCCATTTGCGGCAATGATTGAGCGGCCCGGTCGATCTGGTAGGCGATGGGCGCCACGGCCAGCAACAGCACGAAGCCCAGCAGGAAGACGGCGCGTTTGAGGGTCATGCGATGGACGGATGGTTCATGGTCGGGCTGCACGCGGTCGCCGCCGCCGAGGCGGCATGGGTATCCGCGGAGGAAGCGTCTGGCCGGCAGGGCGGTTCGGATGCATGGGGTATACTGCCCGGTTTTTCGTTCAGCGAGCAATGCCATGAGACCGAGCGGCCGCCAGCCCGATCAGTTGCGTTCCATCCTCATCACGCCCCATTTCACCAAGCATGCCGAAGGTTCGGTCCTGGTCGAGTTTGGTGATACGCGCGTGATCTGCACCGCCAGCATCGAGGAGCGCGTGCCGCCGTTCCTGAAGGGCAAGGGCAGCGGCTGGATCACGGCCGAATACGGCATGCTGCCGCGAGCGACCCACGAGCGTTCCGGTCGCGAGGCGGCGCGGGGCAAGCAGGGTGGTCGCACCATGGAAATCCAGCGGCTGATTGGCCGGTCGCTGCGCGCGGCGCTGGATCTGGAAGCCCTGGGCGAGCGTACCCTCACCATCGACTGCGATGTCATCCAGGCCGACGGCGGTACGCGCACGGCCTCCATCACCGGTGGCTATGTCGCATTGCACCTGGCGGTCGAGCGCCTGATGAAGGCCCGGCGGTTGCGCGCCAATCCGACCCACGGGCAGATTGCCTCGGTTTCGGTGGGTATCTATCAGGGCGTTCCCGTGCTGGATCTGGACTACCGCGAGGACTGCGAGGCGGAGACCGACATGAATGTGGTCATGAACGAGGCCGGCGCCTTCATCGAGGTGCAGGGTACTGCCGAAGGGCATGCCTTCCACCGTCACGAACTGAATGCGATGCTCGATCTGGCAACCCGCGGCATTGCCGATCTGATGCAGCACCAGCGCGAGGCGCTGGAACGGACGCGTTCCTGAGAAAGCCGCGGGCGGGCGGGCCGGCCAGGCCGCCCGCCCTCCATGCCCGGGACGGCGACCA
>NZ_BAAHXD010000078.1:0-5211 GCF_054657115.1 Methyloparacoccus murrellii
TTCCGACAGGAGAAGGTCTTCTCCCGGCAGGGAGGGAACAGCACGCTGTCAGCAAGCCAGGTCCACAGGCCGGGGCGCGGCTCAAGACTGAAGCACCCTCCGCCCCTGATCACCCATCCGCGAGGATCGTATGACCGCGCGGAGAGGAGATGGATAACGAGGATATTGCCTTCTTGAGCCGTGCCCCGGTCCACGGTCCTGGCCTGCTGGCACAGGTTCGACCGGCGGCAACCGCGGGCCAGCGCCCGCCATTGTCATGCGTGCCGCCTGCCGGCACGGGTGGCAACCCCGCACCGGCAGCAGGCACCGTGCGCCTCAGGGTTTCAGGCGCTCGACGAACGGCTTGAGCGGACCCTGCTCGGCCGTGCGGCCATTCCTGCCCACGGCCGGCAGGTGCAGGTAATCGTCGGCCGCATAGTCGGGTCCGCGGGGCGATGCACCGGCCTTGTGGCCATGCGGGATCAGCAGCTCCGGGTGGTCGAAGGGTGCCCTCTCCCAGCGTACCCGCTCATCCGTGAGGGATTTCAGGAACAGCACCAGATCGGCCTGCTCCTCCTCGGACAGCCCCAGCGGGAATACCAGCGTACCGATGTGATGGGGATTGTCGACGTTGCCGCCCCGGTTGTAGAAGGCCACGACCTCCTCCAGCGATTTCATGCTGCCGTTGTGCATGTACGGTCCGGTCAGTTCGACATTGCGCAGGGACGGCACCTTGAAGGCAGCGTTGATGCCCATCGGCAGCATCCCTTCGCCGGGTCGCGCCCGCTCGCGCCGGATCACCTCGGGCGTCGGTATCCGGGACAGCTGCTTGTAGCCCCGGCAATGACCCTTGCCATTGGGGTCCGGCACCAGATCCGCGGCCGGCATGTTGTAGGCGAACGGCATGTCCATTTCGCAGGCAACCACATCGATGGGGTCCAGCATGCCCCGGCCGGGATTCTCCAGCGTATTCAGATACTGCGCGGTGAACGACAGCGGATGGCCGAAGGGATCGGTACCGCCGATGCCGATATCGTATTCCCAGGGCGCGACGCTGGTGATGTTGAAGCCGGTATCCAGCAGTGTGCCGGCGACGCCGATGCCATCGCCGTCCTCGCTCATGCCCGAGCGGTTGACAAGATTGTAGAACTTGACCGACTTGGCGCTGTACACCTTGGGGTGGGCGGCAGAGGACAGGTGCGGCCCCACATGGCAGATGAAGCAGTGGGCGTCGAGGAATACCTGCAGGCCGTGGCGCTGGCGATCATTGAAATCGACCGGAACGTTGTCCTTGTCGCGGCGCCCGTCAAACGGCGACTGGTCCGCGATCAGGGTCTCCTGGTACAGCTGCAGGGCCAGGCCGAAGAAGAAGGCGAAATTCGCCTCCATCTGGGTGTAGGGTTCGCCGCCCTGCTCCGCCGGGCCATAGGTTCCCTTGGCGGACCAGTAACGGCTGGCGAAGGCCTTCCGGATCAGATCGGCATAGGTCACGTTGAGGCCCGTGCCGGAGGCATCGCGCAATCCGGCCAGTACGCTGTCCTCGGGATGCACGGCCTGCCTTTCGAGCGGCCGGCGCGGCAGCAGCCTGCGGCCCAGGGCATGAAAGGTCCGCGAGACGCAGGACATTTCGCGGGTATCCAGCGGCGGCGCCACGGCCTGCGACGCCAGGGAGGCGTTCTTCAGCAGGATGCGCTGCTTGTTCGCCTTGCCGGCCACCCAGACGCCGGCATCCGGATCGCGGGCGCCGAAGGCCGATTCGCCGTTGAAGAGATTGTTGGCGCGGCCATCCCAGAACTGGCGGAAATTGAAGGCGGCATTGATGACCGTCGGCGCATTGCGGACGCTGACCTGGCGCGTGTTGCGGCCGCCGGCATGGAAGATGTCGTCCTTGAGCGGGTCGCAGCGATCCTCGGTTTCGGCGGCGCCGACAAACTGGCCGAGAAAGGCGCCCGAGGAGGACACCACGTCATCGGTCTGGAAGAGGATCTCGGAGTACTTGTCGGTCGGATCGCGGAACTGCATCAGCGGAAAGTCCACCTGACGCAGCTCGTAGTCCGGCCCGCCGGCCGCGCCGGAGGCGGTCTTCTCGAACGTCGTCGAGGTCGGCGCGCCAACATGCTTGGTGCCGGGATCCAGCTGGTTGCGCGTGCGGCCATCCGCGCCGCCCTGGGCGTGGCAGGTCGCGCAGGCGATGCCGTCGCTGCCCACGCCCGCATCCCAGAACAGCGCCTTGCCGAGCTGGGTGGCGGCCTTCTTGTTGACGACGATCGGCCGGCTGCCGCTGACCAGACCCGGTGTCGCCGGTACCTTGACGCCACGCAGGGGGTCGGGCGGGGTACCATGGGCCAGGGCCAGCTCCGGCATGGTCAGCAGCAATACGGCCAGCGCCAGGGGGGGATTGGCTAGTATGTTCATGATCTTCACGCGCGATTCGGAGTAACGGAAAAGGGGCGGACGCACCCTGACCGGCCCGCCGCCCCTCGCTCGCGAAACTGGATGGTTTACTTGAAGTCCAGCAGTTTGCCGCTGACGGAAACCTGCATCGGGTACCTCAGGGTTGTGCCTTCCACGGGCGGTTCGGGCGCGATACCGCCGACGACGCACTGGTAGAAGCCGGTGTAGTCAGCCAGCAGCTGGACAGTGACCTTGCCGGCCTCGCCATCAAGGATGGCGGCCATGTTTCCCTGCTGGAACTGCTCGGGAAGGATGTCGCCGAGGCCGTCACGATCCCAGCCATTGACCGCGAAGTACATGTAGCCTTTGCCCAACTTCGCCTTGTCCACTTCGTTCACGGCATTCGGATCCATGATCGACGACCACTGGTTGTAGAAATGACCCGGAGCGAAATTGATGGGCACGTAGCCATTACCCAGCGGGCGTTTCCAGCAGGTGAGGCCGGGGTGGAAACCGGGAACGGCAGAAGTATCGACCGTGATGTTGTACAGCTCGCCCTTCTTCAGTTTCATGTACAGCCAGGACGAGTGATGGGTCCAGCCCTTGAAGCCCATGGTCGAGTTCGAGTAGGCATCGACGCGGGCCGTCAAGGTCTGCACCGCGTTGTCGGGCCGGAAGGGGAAGTTGATAGTCTCGTTTGTTGCGGCCCATTCGAGTGCGCTGGCCGCCGTGGCGGCACCCGCCAGACCGAGGGCCATCAACAGCTTGCTGACGTGACATTTCATGCTTTTTTGAGCTCCATGTGAGTGAAAGAAATCGTTCCTGCGATCCGTCCGACCCGGCATCGGGCACGCTACTCGCCGGCGCCCGGGGCACCCAACCGCTGGCTGGCAAGATCGGCGGATACTGTTTGCAGGGTCAAGGATCGTGCCATGGCTGCACCGTTTCATTATCAATGACTTAAATTGCCAGCCCGCCAGCGGGTGCGGCATTTGCCACACTCCCGTAAGGGATTTGGCGCATCGATGGCCACAGCCCTCCGCAAATGCCGGTCCCATCAGCATGCCCGCAATCCGCGCGGCGCCTGGGGATGCAAAGGCATTCAAAAAAAAGCGCCTCCACGCGGGAGGCGCAAAGCTTCACGGAGCACTGGAACAGAGGATTGAATGAAACGACCTCTCTGCAAAAAGGCGCGCCGACCCACTCGATGGGAGCCGCCCGGCCGCAGGGCCGGGGTGAGAGGGTGAGGCTGTCCGTGGCGAGTGACGGTCGCGCCCCCCCGTCCCGGGCCTAAGTCCCCCGTAACCCGGGACAACGCGACCGTCGACCCCGCCAGCAGGAGGATCGACGCACGGCAGTTACACAGCAAATTGCAGGCCAGCCACTAAAAGCCTTGACAATCATGTGGTTACCGACGCCGCTTCGGCGGATCCCGACTGGCGCATGAGGGATATGCCATAACCCTGTGGCGAAATCCCGCAGTCGGCACGGAACCGGTCTATGCCACCGCCGCTCAAGGCCTGCGGTGCGCTGTCCGCCGGACAGGTGACGGATACAAGCCAGACAGCCCTGCCACTGCGGCATGTCCAGCCCCGGGTGTGGCATATCCCGCAGTTTCGGCGGAATCAGGCGCCGCATCTCTCCCGCCACACGCGACCAAGCGCCGCGGCACCAAAAAATCAGAATCCGCTTATTAACCAAGTGTTTCAATAGGTTATTGACCCCAGGCGCAGTCACTGGATACCGCCATCCCGGCATCCTGCAAATATGGCACGTAATCTGCTGTTAGCGCTGGGCAGCAGGACATCCGCACGACAGGTGGGGTTGGCCGTGCAACCAAGAACTAACGACACATGGAGACTTTCAGAATGAAAATGACGTTTACGCGCGCCCTCGCCATCGGCGCCGGCCTGACCGCCTTGGCGGGCGTCCAGCAGCAGGCCCTGGCCCACCCCAGCCTGTCGATACCGAGCCTGCTGGAAGGCACCAGCATCTACACGGCGGTGACCGTCACCCACGGCTGTACCGCCTTCACCCCGGCCAAGCCTGTCACCGGCACCGTGCAGCTGTTCCCGACCGGCGCCGACGCCTCCAAGAAGGGACCGGGCCGCATCACCAAGCCGGACGGCACCAAGGAAGTCATCCAGGGCGGCGTGGCCGCCGTGCGCAAGACCACCGATTCGGGCTCGTATGAAGTCGGCACCCCCACCACCCTGGCCGAGGAAATCGTCAGCGCCAACGCTGGCAACACCGGCGTCACCACCCTCGGCGACAAGTTCCGGGCTGTGTCCAGCCGCGCTGTCTTCAACAAGCTCGGTGTGGTCAAGTCGCTGGACGGCGCCACCCGCGTCGGCGCCTGGGGCTATCAGGGCAAGCTGGACCCGGACATGTACGGCCAGACCAGCTTCCGGGCCAATGCCGGCGGCATCTGGCTGCGCCGCGACAAATGCGCCAGGAGCCTGAAGGTTCGCGTCCCGGCCATCGACGTCTGCAAGGCCGACCGCAAGAACACCGGCAACCCGGCCGGCTATGTCAACCTCTGGATCAACAGCCAGACGCCCAAGTTCAACTTCCCGGATGCGCATGGCATCAAGCCCGAAGACAACTTCTGGATGACCCTGAGCATCAACCGCGACACGACGAACAACCCATTCCCGGAAAGCTGCGCGAACGATACCAGCCAGCAATACGATGTGGTCGTGACTCCGACCTTCGAGGAAATCGACGGCCTGCTGAAGATCCCCGGCTACGCCTTCGACCAGTAAGTCGCGTGCCCCGGCCGGCAAGCGGCCAACCCGGAATAAAGCCCCTCCCGAGGGGCTTTATTTTTGCGGCGGG
>NZ_BAAHXD010000079.1:0-4963 GCF_054657115.1 Methyloparacoccus murrellii
CTAGATCACCGATAAAAGCCAGACTTTGAAAACCATAATCCGAATTGAGACTGCCGCTCTCCCACGGCTCGAGCAACCAACAACACGCCAATTGCCTGGACCCCAGCCAATCCACACCGCCTGCTCATATAGGATTCAGTTCTTCTAGCGGCCCCGTTTCACGCCCAGCATCATGACCTGCCTTGATGCAGAAGGAGGTTTTTAAGGCGTCTAACAAGTGCCCACCCGTCCAGCCGCCAGCCGAGACCGAATATAGAGCCCTGGATAGCGCTATCATTTGTAGCCTCAGTGTCGGGTCGGCACATTGTAGTAACGCCACCCAAGGCGAAATAGCCTCTGGCCAGCGCTGCCTGGCCCATTGCTGCAGCGCTGCATGAGCGGCGCGCGGATCGTTGTTCTTGCAGGCCTGCTCCACTGACCTCAGCAGGGCCTTCTCCGATGGCACCGGGCTGCTGTTGCCGACCGCCATCCCGCGGGTTCCTGCGCGCGAGGAACGCCACCACCAGGCAAGGCCTGTCAGCAGCCAGCCGGCCCCCATGACCAGAGCCATCCAGAACCAGGGATTCTCGAAGACGGGTGGCGGCAGCTGCGACGCTGTCTCGGCGGATGGCGCGGGTGCCGGGGACTCGGGTTTTGCCACCGGCTCAACAGGTGGAGCCGCCACCTCGGCACCGGCGGCGGGCAGGATCGACAGCGTGCGCTCCGGCAGCCGCGCCACTTCCATGCGGTCGGTCACGGTATTCCACCAAGGTATTTCCACCGCCGGGAGGGCAAAGGTTCCCGGCCGTGCCGCCATCAGGGCGATCTTTTGTTCGCGCTGGCTGCGCAACCCATCCGCGCTGACCTCTTCCTGCGTCACCGGCTGATCGGGGTATTGCCTGAGATCGGCGGCAGACATCTCGCCAGCTATCAGCTCGGGCAACATGCCGACACTGGCGCCCCGGGCCTGCACGCGGATGCTGCGGGTCACCGGATCGCCTGCCGCTACCTCCAGCTTGGCGGGCGTCCAGGTCTCGCTCAAGTCGAGGCTGGCCACCGGCAACCAGTGCTTGCCGGTGAATGCCGCCGGAATCGGACGGACATTCACCGTCAGGGGATCCGAATGCAGCCGTTGCTGGCGTGCGGGAGCGCGGAAGAAAGGTCCGAACGAGGCGGCCCCCAGCTGAGCGGTCAGGTTGACCGGGCCGATGGTCAGCGGCCCGCTCTTCTGCGGAAAAACAGCGTAGCGGCGCTCGTCGACCCGGAACTGCACGCCATCCCGCAGCGTGACGTATTCCCGATCATCCTCCAGCTTGACCACCACCGCGTCGGGTACCTCGGGCTGGGCGAGGTCACCGCTAAAGGCCACCCGGCTGAGTACCCGCAGGGTCAGGATGGCCTGCGCCTGGACGTAGGGATTCTTTGGCTCGATGTCGGCCTCCAGGAAGATCCGGGCCTCGCCGCCCTGCCTGCTGCGCACGGCACCGTGGGTGACGGTGACCGCAAACGGGCGGGAGCGATCCGAGCCGAAGGCGATGGCGGGTATGTCAAGGGTACCGGCCTGCTTGGCCATGACCTGCAGCTGCCAGTTCAGGCGGCGCGTGGCGCGGCCGTTGACGATGGAAAACTGGCTGCTCTGGCTCTGGTTGAGCACTTCGAAGCGGGCCTGCAACGGCGAGAAATCCGGCTCGCCATCGGGCGACTCGTCGGCCGAGAAGGTGAGGGTGAAGGATTCGTTGACGGGCACGGGATTGCGGTCCAGGCTGACCTCGATGTTGGCCGCCCGGAGCGCCGGTGCCGTCAGCAACAGCAGCCATAGCGGCACCAGCCGCCGGAATACCGTCAACAGCGGAAGGCTCGCACCCTGCGGGCGGCTGCTGGATGATGCCGGGCGACGCCACGCGAAATCCATGAATGTCATCAATCCCTCACTGCGACGGCTGGGTCTGCTGCCGCAATCGATACTGGTAATGAAACTTGCGCTGGAGCAGACCCCCCGGATCGTCCGGTATCCGTCGCAGCCACTGGGCATCGGCCTGATCCTGCTCACTGGGCATGGCGGCCGACGTGGCCGCACCCCGGGATGCGGTCTCGGCGGAAGGCTCGGCTGCCGCCTGCGGCTGTCCCGGCGAGGCTTCCGCATCATGGGGCTCCGATGGCGCACCCGCCTGGCCGACCGGCTCACGCCCGCCGGCATCCGGCGATGGTGTATCGGCGGCGGCCCCGGTCGACCGGGAGGCATCACCGGGTGCCGCAACCTCCCCGGAGCGGTCGGCGGAGGTATCGGCCTGCGCCCCCTGGGATTGCAGTGCCTCGTCAGAAGTTTCGCCGGCAGATGGATTCTGCGCCGATGCCGGCTGGCCATCCTGCCCGGGCTGGGGCGGACTGCCCGACGCCTGGTGACCCTGCGAGGAGGCCGAATCCTGCTGCGCCTGCCGCTCCTGCTCCTGTTGCTGCTGCCGATGCAACGCTTCCTCCACCCGCTGGCGGTTGAACCGGGCATCCTCGTCGTCGGGTGCGGCCGCCAGGGCACGGTCGTAGGCCTCAAGGGCCTGCGCCCATTGGCCCTGGCGGGCGAGCGCATTGCCGCGATTGTAGTGCGCCCGCGGCTGGTCGAGCGCCTCGAGGCGCCGGGCGGACGAGGCGAAGTCACCGGCCCGGTATTCGGCCGCGGCCTTCCAGGCCGGATCGTCGAAGCGCTCGGCGGCCGCCTTCGCGTCACCGGCCGCCAGCGCCCGCTGCGCCTGCTGATCCGCGCGCAGCCAGAGATCCCGCCATTCCAGGGCGTCGGCGGCAGGCGGCAAAGGCAACAACAGCCCCAGCAGCAGCAGACTCAGCCAGCCCCGCCGGAATCCAAGCGCCGCCAGCAGCACCAGCGGCGGCAGCAACCAGATGCCGGCGTCCCGCCACTGATCCAGACGCACCGGCTGACCCGCCTGCTGTTCGGCCGCCGCGCGCCGGTCGATGAACGCCAGCAGGGCGTCCGTATCGGCCGCGGCGGCATCGAGGGTCCGGTAGACGCCGCCACCGGCCTGCGCGACATCCCAAAGCACCTTGATATCCAGCCGCGATACCCGCACACGACCCTCGCGATCCTTGAGGAAGCCGCCATCCGGCAACGGCACCGGGGCACCGTCCCGGGACCCGACGCCCAGCAACGAGACGCGATAGCCCTGGCGTCGCAACCGGGCAGCCGTCTCCCTGGCCGCCATGACCGATTCGCCCGCCGTCACCACCAGCACGTCGCCGCGTGCCTGTCCCGCCTGCGCCAGCAAGCGCGCGGCCGCGTCCAGGCCCAGCTCGAGGCGCTCGCCCTGGACCGGCATGATCCGTGGCGACAGGGCCGCGAGCTGGGCACTGACGGTCGCGGCATCGTCGGTCAGCGGCGTGACGGTGAAGGCATCGCCGGCATAGGCAACCAGGGCAACCTGGCCATCCTTACGGGCGCGCAGGAGATCATCGATCTTGTAGCGGGCCCGCTCCAGGCGGCTGGGCCGCAGATCGGTGGCCTCCATGGCCCAGGACAGATCCATGACGACGACCAGAGGCGAGAGGTTGCGGAACACGGGCGTCGGCAAGCGCTCCCAGGCCGGGCCCGCCAGCGCCAGAATGGCCAGGGTACCGGCGACGCCGGCCAGCCAGAGGGGCAGACGGGATGATGGGGAAGGGGTTCCGATCAGCACATGGAGTTGCAGGGCGGGATCGACATAGGCTGCCCAGTCCCCCGGTCCCTGGCGTCGCCGCGCCCAGTCCCACAGCAGGACCGCCAGTGGCAGAAAGGCCAGCAACCAGGCCGGGCGCAGGAAGTGGAAATCGGTCACGCGCTGGCCTGGTGTCGTCTTGCGAGATAGATCAGCCCCGACAGCAGCAGGGCGGCCCCGAGCGGCCATGGATAGAGCTCCGTGCGGGGACGATAGTAACGCTTGTCGCGCTCGATCGGCTCCAGTTCGTCCAGCAGCCGGTAAATCCCTTCCAGCTCGCGCACGTCGCGCGCCCGGAAGTAGCGTCCTCCGGTTTTTTCGGCGATACCCCGCATCGTGGGTTCGTCCAGATCCTGTGACGGGTTGACGGTCCGGCTACCGAGCAGGTCGCGTATCGTCATTTCCTCGGCGCCGATGCCGATGGTGTAGATCCTGAGCCCCGCCTTGGCCGCCAGCTCGGCCGCCTGCAGCGGGGCAATGCTGCCGGCCGTGTTGGCGCCGTCGCTCAGCAGGATCAGCACCCGCTGATCCTTGGGATTGTCCTTCAGCCGCTTCACCGCGAGACCGATGGCATCGCCGATGGCTGTCTTGTCGCCGGCAAGGCCGATCACGGATTCGTCGAGAAGGGTCCGCACGGTCTTGCGGTCGAAGGTCAGGGGCGCCTGCAAATAGGCCTTCTCGCCGAACAGGATCAGCCCGACACGGTCCCCCATCCGACGCTCGATGAATTCACCCGCGACGGCCTTGGTCGCCGTCAACCGGTCAACCTTGTGCCCCTTGAGCATGAAATCAGCGACTTCCATGCTGCCGGACAAATCGACGGCCATCATCAGATCACGCCCGCTGACACCCTGCTCGATGGGCTCGCCTTGCCAGACGGGACGGGCGGCAGCCACGATCAACAAGAACCACACCAATAGATACCCCCACCAGAATGATCTGGCAGGGCTTCCCACGAGAGAGATTAAAGCCCTATCTGAAAAGAACTCAGGGAACAATTGCAATGTCTTGCCCGTAGCAACTGGGCTGACAGGCATCAAAACACGAATCACAACCGGCAGTGGCGACAACAACACCAACAATCCCCACTCAAAAAGAAACATTTATGTGATGCCTAGCAAGGATACAAACCCTGGACCGAAGAACATGTCCAAGAGCACTTATGAGATTCCAATAAATGGAGCCTAGATACCGGGCAATGCAGTACCCACAGGTCCTCAATGTTAGAGTCTCCAGGTTTGAAGCGATACGGGATTGCCGAGAATTGGCGCACGCCAGCCAAG
>NZ_BAAHXD010000080.1:0-4879 GCF_054657115.1 Methyloparacoccus murrellii
TATAGCAATAGCCGGGCGGATCGGCGCGGTCGTGGCAATCCTCGAATCTCGGTATATCGACAAAATAGGCGTCAAGCTCACGAAGCTGAACCATCGCCAGCTCGCAGGCCTTGAGATCAAAGTCACAGTTGAAGGACTCCCGACCCGGAGTGCGCGAAATGTCACCGATAGGTTGGCCCATGATGACAACCCTGTCCACCTTGTCCTTGATGAGAGGGATATAGTGATTGAATGAAGTATAGGTACCGATGACAAGAACAGAAACCTTCCTGCAACCCGATACCGCATCCTGTACCTTGTTCGTGTAATCCAGGTTCTCTGGCCACGGCTGTTCCCGAACGGCCATCAACCCATTGGATACCTTCATCATGGAGCGAAAGAAGGACAGCCAGGGCCATCGTTCAGGCGATGGGCTTTCGGCTTGTCTGCCCCCCACGATGATCGGTATCTTCCGGTTGGTCCTGGCGCCATTCACCAGCTGGTTGACTGCGGCCGCTCCCTCGCCCGGCAGGGTATAGCCTTCGGATTGGACGATGGCCGCCACATGTCTGGAGCCCAGGACAAGCGGAATAGCCATCATGTCATCGATGTCAAAGTCATTATCGATGATGACGCATGCATTTCGCGTCCGCACATTCTCGGATTGTGCTGGATGCCCGGACCCGAATGCCGAAGCAGGAAGGGCTCCGATCAGCAGCATGCCAAGAAGAACAGCTCGACCGTGTTTGCGCAGACTCATGTTGTCAAACTCCAAAAAATACCGGGCTTTCGCGATCCTGTAGGATTGTCCCCAGGATCACCACTGGGTTGGCAGCACGTTATTCGACGCCAGGAAAAGCACGGCGCCCAATGTCCAGTTTATTTCAGTCCCGTTGACATGATCTGCGACCGGGAGCTCACGGTTGCCCTGGAACCAGGTGCGTATCAACTCGGAGACCAGCTGCGCAGAATCCACCCGTCCGAAAAGAAATGGGTTGTTGGGTTGCTCACTCACCTGGACCGCCCAGGGCGTCAACGCAATCATGTTGGCAGCCCGGTCAACCCGCGCGGAGGAAAGGCTGTCGCCAAGCCGCAAGTCCGTCGCTACATTTTTGAACAGCCCCACCCCGACAAAGTTTTCCAGACCCGGTACCTTCACGGATGCCGGAATTGACGTCGGCCGGGCCCTGATCAGCTTACGGGTATTGACAAGTCCTTTCCTGTAGTTACCAGAACCCACCGCGCCACTCGCGAGGGGATAGCCGACCGGAAATGAGTTGGGATCATCGGTTGCATCCTCCCGGGAATAGTTGCCCCCAAGGCCGGTATAACTCCTCGAAAACAGGGTGTAGGGTGTACTCCCGTACTTCAGGGAAAAGACATCAATAGTGTTCCTGGCTGTGGATGAGGTCGCCCAGGTCATCTGGTAGGAGCCGCCGCCCGTCTCCAGGATGCCGTTCGTGCCGCCGCCCGCCGCCAGATTCCCCTTCAGATAATTGACCGATAGCCATTGGAAAGCGCCCTCGTAGCGTCCCTGCAGCGTCAGAGCATACTGGATGTTCATGCCGGGGAGCGTCTTTTTTGCCTCATCCGTTACCGCATCGTAGACCTTTTTCTGCTGCAAGGGAGACTCTACCCGCATACCGGCTGTCGCCATGAGAGAAAAGTTCACATCGGCTTGTGGCACACCTCTGGCCTTCAGCTCGGCATCCAGCAGATTGAACAGCGGAGCGATATAGGCCGCCACCTTGGATGACTGGGTGACGAGAGTCGAAATCCCCGGCGTGACCTTGTTGCCGGTCAAAGGAATATTTTCGGCGACCGGGTTGCCCTTGGCGTCAGCCTCCGACTTGTACAGATATAACCTTGAACCGCTGCTTCCGGCATCGACAATCGCATAGTATTTGGCCGCCCATACATGAGAGGCAAAGCCAGACAGCGCCAGCAGAAGCCAAATCGCCAGGAAGGCTTTTCCGGATGCAGATTTCATGACCGATCTCCCATTCTGCCAATGACCATTAAAATAATGTAAAAACACGAACCAACGGGGCGGTGTCAAGTTTCTCCATGGCCCGCCCGTAACCGTCCTGACCGCCGACAGGACATATGTCCGCCTGACTCACTTGACAATGAAGATGAATCGCCGACTGGAGACGAAGGATCGCTCCGGATAATGATAGGCGGTGAGATCGCATACGCGCCGCCCCACGCCGATGGCGGTGACATTGACGGTCTGCGGCAGTACCCGATGTCGAGTGTGGTTGGCCTTGAGATCGGACGTCAGGACGGGGTCGCCCTTGCAAGTTCCGCCATCCAGCTCCCAGACAGACTCGGGGTCCAGCCCCGCGAGGCTTATTTTTCTGGTCTTCCCGACCTTCAGCCTGATCGTCCTGACGTTCCTGGCGTCTGCGTCCCCATCGACCGCCGACGAACGTACGGCTTCCGGCTGTGCGCCAGTCGTTGCGTATGCATCATGACAACCGTCAAGCTTTGGGGTACCACTCACGGTAATCTGGGCGATATTGGTACCGGGTACGGTCGAGTTTATCACCGTGGCAAGCGAATTCACGGTGAGCCCGCACATACCAAACAAACCGCTGAGCGGGAGTGGCGGATCGATATAGAAGCCATTGTCAAGATTACCGACATTCCACAGAACCGATCGGGTGCCCAGACGTACCCATGGCGCATCAGGGCTGGCCTTGACAAACACCCCGACATCGGTGGATGCCGAGGGGGTAATGCCATAGAAACAGTCCAGGCTGTTCTTCCTTTCGGTGTATAGGTTGATTTCGATATCGCCCGGCCTCGCGTACTGATTCCAGTCCGCAATCCCATTCAGGTACCAGCAGTTGTATCCCCCAGCAACGTGGACGGTCAGCTGGGGATAGCCGGGGTCGCCCGCCAGCGGTTTCATCTTGTTGGTCAGCAGAAAGCGGTATCCCGCGCCCGCATAGCTGGCCTGCGAGAAGGTCAGCGCCAACAGACAGGCCACCAGAGCTGAGAACACCGTTTTCATCTTGATTGGCGCAATGGCGCTTACGGAAAACATCGTCATCACCTGCAATAATCGATGGGCCGCACCACAAGCGCCTGCACGCATAGCATGCGGCACTCGAAACTCACATCCCGGCCATCCCAGAAACCTACGGACAGAGACAGCCTCTGCCCCCTTGGTCTTCACAGATACCAAACCTCAATCCCAGGCAGCCATGCCATTGCCAGAATGCCTTAACTCGGCGCCCACACATGAGGGCAAAGCACGCGCGCCTCCAGCTTTCATGCCAAGACCAGATTCCACCCGGCACTCATGCCATGCACGCAATCAGCCGGGCTGCCGGCCAGGCCTGAATCGCGTCACGGAAATCGCTCAGCAGCACTCGGAGCTTGAAGGCACGCCCTGCAGGCTATCACCGGCATCGCGGAAAACCTTGCGAAACCTTAACAAGAGGGCCATCCAGCCCAGCAGGGCCGCTCATCCTCCATCAGGAAGCATGACGTGATACAGGAATCAGACCGTTGGCGCTCTCCTTGCCCGGCCATAGCCATGGTGGCTCATGATCGGTGAAATGCACCCCCGGGTCCAGTTGTCGGGACCGTGCCTGATGTCGGGCGATTTCCGTGCCTTGCGCACGCCTTGGAGCGGGTTCGCGATGCGCACGGGCAAGGGTGATGCCCCTGAGCAGCGCCCAACGGGGGTGGTTACGGTCATCGGCACCGACCGACAAGGCTGTCGTCGATGGGAAAAAGGCCGGCGGCATCGGGCCGGCGGGATCCCGCCGAGCCCGCGGCGATCCTGGCAGGATCCGCCCGCATGAGCCTAGCGGGCGGGATGGTAGTAGCCGGTGGCGGCGCCGGGCGAGAACAGTGGATTCCGGTAGGTCGATGCGGCATGCGGATCGTTGTCGAGATCCGACAGCACGCCGGTGGTGGGGGCGTGTCCCCAGCTGCCGCCATAGCCATCGCCCCAGCCGCCCAGGTGAACCCCCATCTCCATGCCGCCACTGCCCCAGTCGGTGCCCATACCGCCTCCGCCCATGCCAGGGCTGCCGGCACAGCTGGTCAGCAGCATAAGCAAAAGGAATGTCAGCAGAGATCGCATCATGTTGGGCTCTCGTTCGGGATGGCAGCACGCGTCAGGGAAGACGCCCGGGACCGCGGCAGACACCGCCTCGGGGGCGCCGCCAGCATACGACATCCTCGCCAGGGCGCCAGGGTTGCCTGTCCGGTGCGCCGTCCAGTCCAGGCCTGGCGCCATTCGCCGGCTCATCGCCCCGCATTCGACGGCCATCCGGCCTGCGTCGTACCATAACCGGCCGACACGCGGGCGAGCCCCGCCCGCCCCGGTCGCCGGATCCCTCCACAACCCTTGCCTGCCCCGATGATGACCAGCCTCGAACCCTGGATCGGCCCCTTGCTGGCCGCGACATTCCTGCTCCTGCTGCTACTGCTCGGCTTGTTTCTGCGGCTGGGCGCGCGCCTTGCCGACCTGCAAGGTCGCTTCCAGCATTTGCAGGGCAGCGGCGAGCGGCTGGAACGCGGCCTCCGGGAGGAACTGGCCATCAACCGGCACGAGGTGGCGACCTCGCTCGGGCAGACCCGCGACGAACTGAACCGGGCCAGCGAGCGGCTGAGCGGCACCCTGTCGGGCCAGAACGAGCAGCTGCGCCAGCGCATCGACGAGAAACTCAACCAGGCCCAGCAGGATGCCCGCGCCGGGCGCGCGGAACAGGGCGAGAGCCTCAGGCGCTTCGGCGAGACCCTGACCGGCCAGCTGCACCAGCTGACGCAACGCAACACCGAGGGCATGGACACCCTGCGGGCCGCCATCGAGCAGCGCCTCGGCGACATCCAGACCGACAACGGCCAGAAGCTGGAGCGGATGCGCCAGACCGTCGAC
>NZ_BAAHXD010000081.1:0-4816 GCF_054657115.1 Methyloparacoccus murrellii
TTCCGCCCCGGTCCAATGGAGGTTTCCTGTGCGCCAGCAACCGTCACCCGATCGAACGCGGCGACGGCGGGAAGCATTCCTGCTGCATGACAGGCTGGTTCGCGGTTACCTGGTCTTTGTGCCGATCAAGCGCGCGGAGAGGGGGTGGTTGCTAACGGAAAAGGGGCGGCAAGCACTTGCCCGGGCCCCTGAAAGCAGAAAAGGCCTGCATCGCAGCAGGCCTTCGTGTCTGATGGTGGGTCGTATTGGATTCGAACCAATGACCACTGCATTAAAAGTGCAATGCTCTACCGACTGAGCTAACGACCCACGCAAGCAGCGCATTATAATCGCAGGCTCTGACGCGATCAAGGCGCCATGCCTGTCCTCCTGGCCGTGGCCCTCCCATTCCGCTTTCCCTGAACCTGCCCATGAACGCAAAGCCATTATCCAGCCTTGCCCGGTTGCTGTTCATCCTGCTGGCGCTGCTGCTGTCGGGCTGCGTGTGGTTGCGGTTGCTGGAGATCAAGAACCAGCTGGCCGAATTCGACGATAACGTGCGCATCGAGGTGGCGAATCGGCATTTCATCGTCCACCTGCTGAGGCCTGTGCTCCTGAGCGAGGACTTCACCTATCTGAGCAAGCTCAACCCCAGCCGGGTCGAGCCGCTTCCGGGGGGTGCATACCGTTGGTACCTGGATTTCCGCATCGATCCCGCCAGGACCCCGGAGCAGAAAGCCAGGCGGGTGTCCTTCGTCATGACCTGGACGCCCCGGAACCGGCTGGCGTCCTTCGACTTCTCGCCGCTGTTCATGGAAATGGCGCCGGCGGCATTCCTGGAGGCATCGATACGCTCGCTGGGCGTGGGCAAGGTGGATCAGGACCGGAAACAGCTGAAGGTCGACCCGGAGGACCTGCCCAGGCTGACCGCGAGCCTGCCGAAGGCCGGCGATATCCTGTCGGTCATGGGACCGCCCCTGGAGGACCATCGCCAGGATGGCTTGCGGTTGCTGGTGTACCGCTTCCTGGCCGAGTCGCAGCCGGTCGAGCCGGAATACGAGGCGCGGCGCGTCGCCGAGGCCAAGCTGTACTTCGATGCCCGCAAGGACGAGCTGATCCGCCTCAAGGGCCAGTTTGCCGGGCTGAAGCTGTCGATCGACTACCGCAAGCTCACTGGCCAGGCACCCTGAGCCTGGCGCCGGACCGGCACCGAGGTGTGTCTCACCACCCGGTCAGCCGTGCAGGCTTACCAGGTGGTGCCAGGCATGTCGGGCGTGCGGGATCAGCCGCCCGAAACCGGCCTGCGCCGCCAGGGCGCGCAGCTGGCCGAGCGAGTCCGGCCGGTCGCAGTCCCGTACATGGGCGATGGCGAAATCCAGCTCCTCGGGGGAGAGCGCGCGCCATTCGCTGGCCATGGTGCCGCAGTAGGCGTCCAGGTAGTCGGCCAGGCTCTGGTCTTCTTCCCGCAGCACATCGATCAGCAGCAGCCGGCCGCCGGGTCGGAGCCGTCGATGGCAAGCGGCCAGAAACGCGCCTTTCGCGGCGGTATCGAGGTGATGCAGCGCAAAGCTGGAGAAGATCACCGCATAGCGGTCGTCCTCCTCCCGGTTCAGGAAATCGAGCATGTCAGCCTGCCGCAGGCTGACGGGGCAGGCCAGTCCGCCCAGGTTCTCGGCCGCCGCCGCCAGGGCGACCTCCGACAGGTCGACGCCGCAGTAGCTCGCCAGCGGCAGTGTCCGCAACAGCGGAACCAGGTTGGTGGCATCCCCGCAGCCCAGGTCGAGCAGATCGAAGGCCTGTTCCGGGACGGCACGCAGCTGCCGGCCGAGTTCGGCATAGATCTCCCGGTGAAACATGTAGTTCTGGTCCACCAGCTTGCGGTAGACCCGCCAGCTGTCCACGAAGAATACCGGTGCCTGGCGGGCGGACGGCTCGGGATTGCGCATGCGCGGCGACCGGTCAGACGACCAGCGGGACGGTGCGCCCGCTGGCGGCGGATTCCAGGGCGGCGACGATGGTACGGCAGTTGGCCTTGGCGTCCGCCAGGGAGAGCCGCGGCGGCTGGCCGTTCAGCGCCGCCGCGCCGAAGCCCTCGATTTCCAGCGCGAAATGGTTGGCAGGTTTCAGCCGTTCCTCGCCGCGCCGGCCATCCTCCGTCCACCACTGGATTTCCGGCACGTCGCCGGGCAGCTGCCAGACTGTCGGGCATTTGATGGCCCCCTTGGTGCCGGTGATCTCATATTCCGAGCGCCGGGTGCATTCGAAGCTGAAATCGAAATGCGCGCGGCGGCCGCCACCATAGTCGAGGATGCCGCTGGTGGAAATGTCCGCCCCGCTCTCGACCCGGTGCGCCATGGCCGTCACCGCCAGCGGCTCGCTATCGAACCACATGCGCGCCGCATGGATGGCGTAGCAGCCGATGTCCCACATGGCACCGCCGCCCTGGCCGATGTCGCGCGCCAGCCGGTACCGGCGGGCAGGGCGCATCTGGAACGAGAAGCTGGTCCTGACGCTGTAGACCTCGCCGATCAGGCCGCTCTCCAGCAGCTCCCGCACCCGCTGGTGCTGCGGATGGAAGCGGTACATGAAGCCTTCCATGACGGTGACGCCGCGCTTGCCGGCGGCGGTCTCGATCGCCTCGATATCCGCGACGCTCAGGGCCATCGGCTTCTCGCACAGGAGATGCTTGCCACGCTCGATCACCCGCAGGGCCCATTCGGCATGTTCCTCGTTGGCCATCGGCAGGTAGATGGCCTGGATGCTGGCATCGTCCAGCAGGGCTTCCAGGCGGTCGTAGGCGCGCACCCCGGTCGCGGCTGGCGCATACCTGGCCAGGGTTTCCGCCGCCGCGCCCGGACGGCGGCTGGCGATGGCCACCAGCTCCGCATTGCTGGCCTCGACGATGGCGGGCAGCAGGCGCTCGTTGACGCGGGCGGCGCCGAGAATGCCCCAGCGCAATCGGGGTTGTTCGTTCATGATGACTCTCCAGGATGGCGTGGGACGGCGACGCAACAAGATACCCGAGTGCATGGCCGCGCACCAAGCCGGGCGCCCGAATCTCGCGCAGTCGCCAGCTTGCGCGGCTGGCGGCGCGCTATAGAATTCGGTCACCCGTCCCCCGGCCGGTCCCGCCCAACCCAACTCGCACGAGGATATCCCATGAAAATCGGTATCGCTTCCGATCACGCCGGCTTCGATTACAAGGAGGCCTTGCGCCACTGGCTCACCGCGCTGGGGCATGAGGTCAAGGATTACGGCTGCTTCAGCGACGAACGCACCGATTATCCGACCTGGATTCGCCCCTGTGCCGAGGCGGTGGTCAAGGGCGAGGTCGAGCGGGGCATCGTGCTCGGCGGCAGCGGCAACGGCGAGGCCATCGTCGCCAACCGCGTCAAGGGCTGCCGTTGCGGCTATACCTTCGACGAGCAGACCGCCTTCCTCACCCGCTCCCACAACGACGCCAACTGTATCGCCATCGGTCAGCGCATCGTCACCCTGGACATGGCCAAGAAGATTGTCGAAACCTTCCTCGCAACCCCGTTCGAGGGCGGGCGGCATGTGCCAAGGATCGTGGCGATCGATGCGTGATTGGGCAAACCGAGTGACCTCACGATTGCAGCCAAGCATGCCAGACGTGAAACTCGACCTGAGCCCGCTTGTACGGGCCATTGAACGCCTGGACGAGGGCTGGGCACGATATCAGCGCGACATCAGCGACACGCAGATTCGCGACGGACTGATTCAACGCTTCGAATTCACCTACGAAATCAGTCACAAGATGCTCAAGCGCTATTTGGAGATCACTTCGGCCAACCCGGCGCAATTCGATGACATGAGCTTTCAAGACCTCATCCGCACGGGTAATGAACAAGCCCTGTTGCTAGGGGCTTGGCCGGACTGGAAGCGCTACCGCCACATGCGATCCAGGACCAGCCACACCTACGACGAGGACACCGCGCTGGAAGTCGTGGCCGGCATTCCGTCGTTTTTGGCGGAGGCCCGCCATTTGCTAGACCAGTTGCAAGCCCACCCGGTATGACCCCGGAGACACCGCTGATCGACATCCGCCCTGACCACTGGGACATCGTGTGGCGCATCCTGCAAAAACATGTGCCGCACTTCTCGGTGTGGGCGTTTGGCTCACGGGCCAAGTGGACCGCCAAGCCATATTCCGACCTCGATTTGGCCATCATCACCGACAAACCGCTCACGCTGGATGTCAGCGCCAGCCTCAGCGACGATTTTTCGGAATCCGACCTACCGTGGAAAGTGGATATCGTGGATTGGGCCACCACTAGCGAATCGTTCAGAAAAATGATTGAGCGGGATAAGGTGGAGGTGCAGGCCGGTGAAAATGGTCCGGCAAAGTGTATCCGCACTTTCAGTCCTGCGACCTCGGCAAGTTGATCTTTAACGAGGGCGGTCTATCGAATACACCATCCCGCTCCTGCTGGACTGCCAGAGGCTCAAAGACAGGAATAACCCAGACCTTCCGACCATCCACCCGGATGACGCATCAATGGTCATTGTCGAGGCTCTGTGGCGACGGATCAGGGATCAGTGACAGGACGAAAAGCTTTTCAAAATCATAAGCAAAAATAACAATCAATTTAACTACAGGTGATATTTTTTGATCCCAAGCTAGATTTAGGCGAGAGTTTTGATATCTCTCAGAATCTAAAATGCACATAGAGCAAAGGGGTGATTAATTATGGCTACAAGATATTATATATCCATTCGTTGGATCTTACGTGCATGCCTTCTGGTGTGCTCTCACATCGTCTCAGCCGAAACTTTTGTTGGCGGAATACAGCTAAATGATGAGGTATGGAGTAAA
>NZ_BAAHXD010000082.1:0-4596 GCF_054657115.1 Methyloparacoccus murrellii
AAGCGTTTGCTGTGGGGCGCTGTGCGTGATGGGTTACCCCTTTCCGTCTGGTAAACCGCCGCATCTCGGCACGCATCAAGAGTCCGGATGTTCATGGCGTAGCAACGGGAAACCGCCCGAGCCTTATTTGTGGGTCATTTTTCTGCATGGCCTGCCTGTGCGTAAGCCGCTCGTGCGAAAAGGAAAATTTTCCCGGCGTTCTCTCCTCGCGGCTGTCCCGTGTCTGGGTTTGAGGCGGATGAAGAACCTGCCGGGCAAGGCTTTGCCCCAGGTCGGAGCGGGTAGAGTGGCCGCTCCCGGCAATACCTGCCCGGCGAGGAGATGGGATCGTCCGATGCAGAAAATAGCGAACACGCTCAAGGCCACGTAATTGCTGAGTTCTTGATTTTGAAAGACTCGCCGTGGGCACACATGTGGGCACACCAGATGAAAGTACCCCCACTTATCCACAGCCAGACCACGCTAAAACGGTTTCGTGACTCTGTAACACCGGATTTCGGGGGGGGGCCTCTGCCGGCCGATTCTGTAGGTTCCCCCGCCAAAAAACTGAGGGAACCTCGGGGCAAAATCCGGTCAACAGCCGCGAGGCTCAGCGAAAGCACTTCCGAGGGGGACTAGCGAAAAGCTACCCCCCCTTTTGGCGACAGGGCTCTTTCTGGCCTTACGCGGCCAGCAGAGCACGGGCGGTGCCCTGGATAGGGCTATGCCGAGGTGGAGCGGCTGCGCACCATCATTGATACCCGCCTCGCCAAAGCCCGGCGCGACGGCGGCCGGCGCTACTAGGTCGGCAGCACCGTGGCGGGCGGGGGTGTCGACGGGCAGGCAGGGCGTGGTCAGTCTTTCCAGTCGAATACCCGACACGCTTCCTCGAACAGCGGGTCTCCGGGCTTGGCTTGAGCCAGTTCCAGCAAGGTCCGCTTGGGCGTGGTCCGGGTTTTGTCGAGTTCGCCGGCAATGGCTTTCCACCGGGCTTTCTCGGCGGCGACCTCTTCAGGCGTCATGCCGGGCAGGCCCCGGTACTCGCCGGGGAGCATGGCGTCGTCGCCGTAGGGGTCAGAGAGAGAGTCGGGAATGGTCATGGCGCACTCCAGGAGAAGGGTGCCATCCTCACCGTTGATCTACCGTATCAAGGATCACCGCAAGCCTTGGGAGCGGAGGATGGCTTTGCTAAGGCGGCTTCTTGGGGTCAGTCTGCCGCAAACCGGCGCCGTTGAACAGGCGGGGGGGGGATAGCCAGTTGCTACCCCCTTTGGCGAACCAGGCGGGGGCGATCTGCGCCATGCCCGTGGGCACTGCCTTGCTTATGCCGCCTTCCGCAGCGACTCAAGCGCCCGCTTCGCCTGCTCGAACACCGCGCGGTTCCCGCCTTTGTCGGGATGATGCTTCTGCATCAGCGAGCGCAACCCGCCGATGGTTTTGGGCAGGTAGCCATCGGGCAGGGGCAAGCCCGCATCCAGGGCGGCGCGGCATTGGTGCAGTCGAGGATCATCCGAGCGGCCTGAAAGCTCATCCAGTTCCCGGCGCATGGCCTCCGCAGCTTCCGGCGTCGCGCCCTGGTCGAAGGTTGAACCCAGCATGTTGACGCCATGCACGGCGCGGCTCACTTTGCGATGAAGTTCCGCGATCCGCGATTCCAGGACCCGCTCGAACATGCCCTCCGCCACCTCATACGTGACAACCCAGCCAGGCAGATTGTTGCGCCTGTCCATCTTGCGCCGGCTGGCCACAATGGCACCCTCGTGCCACAGTTCCTTGAGCGTCCGGTGGATTTGCTGCTTGGTGGGCACGGCCTTGAGCGATTCAAACCCACTCCAATGGTAGTCGTGGGCATTCATCAGCACCCAGGCCACATCGGCGGCTGAGCGCGGCGGGTCTCCGCAGTCGCCTCCGCTATCGGCCAGTGCCGCCAGGACGTGTTTGCGATTGGCCGTCATGCGCATGTCGGGTCTCCCTGATGGTTACTCCCGACAGTATACAGTTGCAGGTGTTGACTTTCGACGGTATACAACTGGATGCGCCGGCGATTCCGGCCTAGCAGCGCACGGGTACCCTATGTTTGGTCGGGGGCATCAGTCAGCCCACGTGCCGCAGTCGGGGCAAATCACGCTGAAGTCAAACAGCGTCAGCGCGTCGTCGTCGGTACCATCAACCCGCACGCGATCCAGGATCAGGCTGGTGGCGAAGCGCGTCCGGTCTGTCAGTTCCCCGCAGACCCCGCAAGGCGTCACCAGCGACACGCCCGGCTCGGTCATGCGGCAATTCAGCTTGGCTAAGTCACTCGGGGCGGCCCTGGCGCAGGCTGGACCGCAGTAATAGATCAGTGGCCAGAACTCCGGCCCGGCGTAGGCCAGTTCACCATCCACTTGGGGGGTCAGCTTTTCCTTGACGGCGACCAAGCTCAACACGTTCCCGCGCAAAGGCACCCGGCATACGTCGCAGGTATCACCAGACTTGGGGTAGCGGCTTGGCTTGCCGGCAATCGGAATGACGGAATGATTGCTGGGGTTGATGATGTTCATGGGCGGTTCGATTGGGTCGGGTTATGCCGAGGCGGGTAGAGGCGCGGCGGAGCGGTTGACCACGATCATTTGCCCACGGAATGTCCGCCGGACCAAGGCGGCCTCATCGTCGGTCAGCAGCTGGCCCCGGTAACGCCACAAGTCGCCGTCCTGAATGATGACGGCGACGCCGTTGCCATCGGCTTGCCGGCGGCGCAGTTCCAGGGCAGCGCGAGCCTGCACGGCGTTCATCGGCGGCCACTCGGCATGCGGCCCGTGCGGGCGAACTGTTCGAGCTCGTCGTCGGACCAGTCGGAAAAATCGACCGGCGCGTCGAGCCCGCGAATCTTGCGAATCGTGAGCACGGCTTTTTCGTTCGCTTCGGCAATCAGCTTGATTTCTCTCGCGTCGGCGGCCTTGGGCACCAATTCCTTGAGTCGTCTCAGGCAGCCCCGCGCGACCTCAAGACCAGATTGCATGTCGCCAATATCCACCTCGGCGGCAGCAAGAATGGCCTCGGCGGTTGGCTCGGCGTCCGCCAGCCGGTCCGCCCCCGGCCCGCCAGCGAAGTGCTCGACCACCTTCTTTCGCTTCTGCTCGACCGCCGACCGGGCCACGATCCCACGGGCTTTCAGGACGCGCCGTAGCGTGCCCTCGGACACGCCAAACGTGCGGCAGCACTCCAGCACTGACGGCCCCTCGGGGCTCAGGTAATGCTTGACGGCGCTTTCGATTGCGGCCAGGTCAACGGTGGTACTCATGCGGCTCTCGTTTGTGGCGCGTTACCGGGGTAACGCGGAATCTGGCGGCCCAGGGCGGCGGCGTTCGTGACCTTCATGGCCAGCGGCACGCCCCGGTAGAACAGCCGGCTCGCTTGCTCAAGGGCCTCACGCGGCCTCACGGCAATGAATTCGCGGATGCCCACGCCCTGGACGTCGACGAGGAAGTTGAACACCTGTGGAATCTTCCCCGACTCGCGGGCGGGTGCCGGCTCCCAAAACTGAACAACCGCTTTTGGTGGACGACCACGCCGGTCCTGGCCCTTCAGGACTTCCTGTTGGCGGTTGTAGCAGGGCACGCAGAGCAAATTGCGGACCAATTTCGACGCCCACTTTCCGCACCTCACGCAGTCGCTGGCGGGCCTGGCGGGGGCGAGCTTGCCCGCATGGACCGCTCCAATCGGGCAGTGCCGGCACCGGGAGAAGTCAAGGCGATACGCGCCCCTGGCGGCACGGAACCGGGCTGCACAGGCGGTGGGCGTGAGGTCGGCCAAGTGCGTTTCGCAGCGGAACAGGCGGACGGACTGACCGCCCGCCTGAATCTCGAAGTATTCGACGCCCGGCGCGTCCACGGCTAGACGATGGCTTGTTGCGCGGCCTGCCTCATGACGGCATTTGGCCGATAGCGTAGTTCTGGATGTTGCCCCGGGCCAAGAATCGCCCTGGCTTCAGTCGCCAAATCCAGCAAGCGGCGCTCCAGCTCCCCCATCACGGCGGCGCGGGCGCGGAATCGGGCTTCCGTTTTGGCGGCCAGCCATCCGCGTTCCAGGTCGCCCAGGGCCGGCAGCTCGAGGGCTTCCATTTGGGCCGCAGCAGCCTCAATCAATGCCGCAATGTCGCTGCGATCCAGCCCCAGCATGTGGACTCGACCCATGGCGGCGTCCGAGCGGTCGTCGCCGGCATGGATGGCGGCAATCTGGGTTTCCACTTCGCCCAGGCGGGTGCGCAGATTCTCGAGGTCGTGTTGCAGCTCATTCCGAGCGGCCTGAATATCGGCCAGCCTGCTCTTTGCTTCGAGGAGCAAGGTCAGGCGGTGCGACTCAACTGTTACGTCGGGCGCGAAGCCCGGCAACACAGACTGGCACTCGGCCTTGATGGCGTCCGTCAGTTCCTTGGTCTCTCCCCGAACCTGCCTGCTGATGGCGTCGGCGCGGGCTTTTTGCATTTGGCCCAGCAGGTTGTCATTGGCGGCCCTCTCGCGGGCAGCAGCTTGCTCGGCAGCGGTCAATTCCTTGCGGGCGGTGAAGGTATCTCGGCCAGCGCGAATGGCGTTATTTAGCATGGCGCGGGCAGACGCAACGGCGTCAGATGCGATGGCA
>NZ_BAAHXD010000083.1:0-4218 GCF_054657115.1 Methyloparacoccus murrellii
AAGGTTGCTTCGCTCATGGTGTTACTCTCATGTGTTACGCAATTAGTGCATGGTAGCACATCGTGAGTTGCGCTGAAACTGTCTCGAAATGGCGCGTTAGGGCTGGGAGCTTGAGCTAGGCGCATATAAGTTGCTCTTTCATAAAAGAGCCGGGCAGCGTAGCATCGGCGTATTAGCGTATACCCAAGCGCGCTATGTCCAATGTCATCAAGTTCCCCAAGAAGGTCGAGCAGCCCGCCGCGGCTGAGCCGGTGCAGCCTGCCCCAGCTTCCGTACCTGGCGTTCAGAAGGTTGAGGGTCAGGGGCTGTTGGCCGGCCTGGTCAAGTTCGTATGGATGGCGACGGTACTGGTCTGGCCGATCCTCCGATGGGTGGTGTCCCTTGAGGTGTTGTTCCAGCTCCTGCGGATGTTTTACCACTGGCACACGCCGGGCATGCATGTCGGCTGGACGTTCCTGCTGCACTTCGCCGTGCTGACCGCGCTCACCTACTTTGTCTCCGTCTACAAGCCGAAGGGGTTTTGACATGAATGCCATCCCAATGATGGCGCGGGTCTATCTGCGTGTCAGCACAGACGTGCAGGATTTGGAGCGCCAGGAGGGGATCATCACGGCCGCGAAGGCTGCCGGGTACTACGTCGCCGGCATCTACCGCGAGAAGGCATCCGGCGCGCGCGCTGACCGGCCCGAGCTGCTGCGCATGGTGGCCGACCTGCAACCGGGAGAGGTGGTTATCGCCGAGAAGATCGACCGGATCAGCCGCCTACCGTTGCCCGAGGCCGAGCGCCTGGTGGCCTCGATCCGGGCCAAGGGCGCGCGCCTGGCCGTTCCTGGCGTGGTCGATCTATCCGACTTGGCGGCCGAGGCCCAGGGCGTTGCTAAGATCGTTCTGGAGTCCGTCCAGGACATGCTTTTGAAGCTGGCCCTCCAGATGGCCCGTGACGACTACGAAGACAGGCGCGAACGCCAGCGCCAAGGCATCGAGCTGGCGAAGGACGCCGGCAAGTATCGCGGCCGCCGCGCTGACCCGAAGCGCCATGCTCAGGTTATTGCGCTGCGCAAGTCCGGCCACAGCATCACCAGGACGGCCGAGCTGGCCGGGTGCAGCCCATCCCAAGTCAAACGGATATGGGCCGTCGAAGTGAGCCAGGCCGAGGCGGTGCGCATGGGGGCCTTCCGCGAGGACGCATTGACCGAGGCTGACGCGATGGCGGCTGCCGACCAGGAGGGCACGAAAGTATGAGAAACGGACACTACTCCTTGCCCCCGCTTCGTCCCGAGCTGCAAGCAGCGTGTGACGAGATGCACGCCAAGGAAGATTATTTCGCCTACGCCGCGTGTCGCACCCATGACGGCCAAGCGTGGGAGGTGAACTACAGGGTGGGCGGCATGTGTTTCGCGCTCGACGATCAGTATCCCGACCGCGACGAAGCACTGGCCGCCGGCGCGGCCTGGCTGCTGGAGCAGATCAACCGCGAACCGACCGACGATGAGGTGGTCTACCGGCGACTATGGGAAAGCCAGGGGGCTTTCATGCAGAGATCGACGGCAGATGGCAGTTCATAAAACGGTGGTTTTCTGGATAGTTCAGAGTGGCACGCTTTACAGCCGCCAAGGCGTCATCTGGTGTCAATATTGGCGTCAATGTTTCAATGTCCCGGGTGCGCCCATGAATCAAACGCATAGGATACGTCCGCGTTTCAACGAATGAGAGACACCTTAGATTAGCCACGCAGCGGGCAAGTCAAATGACCAGCTCCGCTGCGTTGGTGAACTACTTCACCACCTCCATCAGCTTGCCGAAGCTGTCCACCACGTCGTACTTGACGTTTTCTGGGGCAAAGCGACGATTCATCTCATCGAAGAATTTTCTGGCGCATTTGATCTTGGTTTTCTCGATCTCTCGCAGATCCATTGACGACATAGAACCTTTGGTTTCCGCCACGAAATAGATGTGCTTGACCGCGCCTTCCTTGAAGCTAATCGCCCAGTCGGGGTTGTAATCACCGACGGGCGTGGGAATCAGGAAGCCGCGTGGCAACTTGGCATAGACCACCACTTCATTGGCCGTATCCAGCTCTTTCACGAACTCCCGCTCGATCTTGGAATCGGTCACTACATAGTCGTAGATATGCCGCTGGAGCTTGTCACCGGCATTGCTGAAATCCTGCTTGGATTGTCCAGCGGTGAAAATATCCAGATCGAATCTGTCCTCGACCGAATCGTAGGCCAGATGTTCGATGATGACGGTTGCCTTCTGCTCGTTGATCAGGCGTACGGCCTCGGCAATGAAGCTCTCTGGATTGATCCTGAACAGCGCGAATACGGCGGCGTTGATCCCTTTGAGAATTTCCGTCACTGTCCGGCGAGTCAATTGCGTGCCTTCGGCCAGCTTACCAATCAGGTCGTATTTGACCGCTGAGTGAACCGATTGCTTGTTGTATTCAATTTCTGTTTCAGAAATCTTGAAGCCGTCCCCACGCTTGAGTGCTTCATCAGTTACCTGATCAATCTGCTCGCCTGTCTGGATGGTGTATTGCAACGGCGTGACGTGCAGGCTGGCGTCCAATTCCTTGACAGCCTTCTGCACCAGTTCGTCCGAGTCGAAGTCAACGCTGTAGGCTGCCTTGCGATTGATACGGCTCCACAGTGCCTTGAACTCCTCTTTGTCGAAGTTGGCGTTGAGCGGGTTTTTCTTCGGCTTTCGGTCGTCACCGATGTTTGGCAACTGGCTCTCGCTGAACACACTGTCGATAAGCTGGAACACTTGGTCAGCGTATGACTGCAATTCCTCCGGTAGCTCCTCCAGGACCCCATCTTTCTTGGCCTGATGGTACTTCTCGGTGATGGCCCGCTTCTTATCCACATAGCCGTTCTGAATCAGATAGAACTCAATATCCGTCGCCTGATCATCCGACACCGTAACCGGCCCTTCAGCCATGTTCAATATTTTGCCCGTGAAGTAGGCTTTGTCGGCGACTCTCGGTCGCGCCGACAGCGACTTGCTGATGTCATCCTGCAGTGCCGCCACAAAGTTCTTGTAGCTCTCGCTGGCCACCACCGTCAGCACGTTTACATCATGTACTGTCGCCGGGTGATCCATCCGGTCACCATTCTGATTGACCGATAGACGCAGGCCCCGGCCTACTTCCTGGCGGCGCGTGACTTCGTTGTTGTAATCCGGCTGTTTGAGGAAGCAAATCACAAACACGTTTGGGTTGTCCCAGCCCTCACGCAAGGCCGAATGCGAAAAGATAAAACGCACTGGCTCGCCCATCGACAGCAGTCGTTCCTTGTCCTTCAGAATCAGATCATAGGCGTCCACATCGTCGGAGAGTCCAGCATTCTCACCGCGTTTGGCAACCGTGGGGTCGGCCAGTCGCTTGGTCTTTTTGTCGATGGAAAAGTAGCCGCTGTGGGTCCTATCGGCCGCAATATCCTTCAGGTATTTGATGTAGGGCGTCTCATCTAGATCAAGCATCTCGTTGAGATACAGGTTGTACTCCTCTTCGAAGACACGGGCGTATTCGCCTTTCTCGTCGGCAGCGGAATAGTCCCGGTACTTGGCCACCTCATCAATAAAGAAGAGGGTGAGCACTTTTATGCCCTGCAAGAACAGCACTTGCTCCTTGTCGAAGTGCGCCTTGATTGCCTCCCGAATCTGGATGCGTCGCAGGGCCGCTTCGGTCACGTCGCCGGTAGCATCACCCACCGTCAGTTCCACGCCATTGGTAAAGCTCAGCGTATCGGTATTGGCATTGATATCAGAGACGACGAAGCCATCTCGGTACTGATCCAGCCCGTTGGAAAGCTCAAACAGGTTGTCGCCTTTGGCCAGCTTACGAACGACACGCTTGATATTGCCGCCCGTCAGCTTCTGCTCGAACTCCACCCGCGCCTCGGGCGGCTTCTTACTGGAAATCTCGATGGATTGGAGATACAGATAGCCCGCCGTACCTGCCAGCCCTTTCACCGCGATGCCACGCACGGCGATCTTCTTCACCAGCTTCTGGTTGTAGGCATCCAGCGCGTCCAGCCGGTGAATCTTGTTGTGGGTGGTCTTGTGGGTGGCCGAGTAACGCAGCACCATTAGTGGCTTGAAATTGACCAGCGAGTCCAGGGTCTTGCCGCCTTCCATCTTCTGCGGCTCGTCCAGGATCAGGACCGGACGGTTGGCGCTGATGACATCGATGGGCCTGCGCGACTGGAAGTCGTCTAG
>NZ_BAAHXD010000084.1:0-3887 GCF_054657115.1 Methyloparacoccus murrellii
TTCCTGGCCATCTACCGCCGGCTTCGGGCGCAGAAGGAACGCTTGACCGGCAACATGGAAGACCTCATGCCCGTCATCGCTAGGCTGGTCCGCCGCGCCGATCCGACGATTCCGCTGGGAGACCGGGTTCAAGCTGCGATTGAGGTCCTGGAACAGGCCCAGCAGGAGGTTTCCCGCCGCAGCCGCGAGCACGCGGCGGGCGATGTCCTCAATGGGTTTCAGGGCTCAAGCCATCCCGGCATGGCCGCTGCGCTCCTTATTTTGGTGGAGAAAGACCGTGGCTGAGTTCGAGACTCTCAAAACTGACCAGCACCGCGCTCTGCTGGCGAGAAAGCAGCTCAACGCACTGTTGGCGGAACTGCGGCACTATGATCACGAGCACACGCGACATGAGCATGCCGACTTCGTCCGATGGTGTGAGCTGAATGGCCTGCTGGAAGCCGCAATCCAAAATCTGGGTCCCCGCATTGCCCGGCGGGAGCGAATCCCGTGCGACTTTTATGAGGCATTGGAATCATGAGCGGACTTACCAAGAAATCCATCGACGCGGCGGCGGTCATTCGCAGCCTGATCCCAAATCACACGCCCGCCGTCTCCGACCAAGACCTGGCCACCATGATTGGCGTCGACGCCCACGAGATTGCCGAGCTGGCGTATCCCGACCCGACGGCCGAACCGGCGGAGCTAGTCGCCCGGGGGAAGCGCATCGGCTACCTGAAGTCCAGCAGTGGTCCCTGGTTTTTGCTGCTCTGCGACACCGTCGCTGAAGCCTACTCCGGCTGCAAATTGTTCGAGATCGAGCGCAACGAGGACATTGCGACCTTGCGCGACTTGCTGGGCAACTACCCTCCGGCGGGGGACTTCAAAAGCTACCTGCCTGTCAACGCGTGGTTTCCAACTGACCTGCACAGGCTGTACCGCTTTGCTGGTTCCTTGCCGCCGGCCGCATTGTGCGGGGTCTATCCGAGCCAGAAACAGGGCCACGCCGCGCTGGCCAAGGTGCATGCCTCTACGCGCGTGGAGATGGCCGCCCTGGAAGCGCTGGCCCGGCATTTTCTGATCATCAGTGAGGCGGCTCAAGCCGGTGCTGTTCTGATCGAGCGGATACTTGCCGCGCAGCCGGTCCTCGGGGCGGCTAAAATTCGCGGACTCGCCCACGCCGTCAAAGAGGACCAGACCGATGCGCTTCGTCTTGAACCCCCAGCAGCAAGAGCGGCTTCTGGCCGCTTACCGCCAGCAGCAACGGACGGCCTTCATTGAACCGCGGGGCGAAAGCGGACGAGCACTCGGCGGCGATGGTCACCGTGAGCGCCTGGATCAGCAAAGGCTGGCTGCCCGCGTCTGACGCCATGACTGTGCGCGGAGAACCGACCTGGACCCTCGAATCCATCGCCGAAAAGATGGCTGGCGTCGGCGTTGATGAATTCCTCCGGCTGGTCCGCCCCCAGGCTGTTGATGAGCGCCGCCACAACGAAAGTCCGTATTCTCTGGTGCGTTGACAGTGCCCTACCCAAAATCTTATCTGCCGCGCGGTTTTGGCCGGTCCTACGTCGACTACCGCCCCATCCGGGGTCTCATTTCGCGTGAACTCCACGAGCGGGTCGGCCAGCGGATTCTGGAGGTCAACGGTCTTGCGATGCCCGGGCCGCCCCGGCTTGATGATGGCGGCCTGCTTGAGCCGACTCCAACGGCACTCGCGGTCAGGCTAGGCCGCCCGCTAACCACGGCTGAGCACGCCTGGCTGGGTCAGGAAATCCTCCGGCGCTACGGTCTTGTGATGCCCTTGCCGCCACGGCTTCCGCTCCCTGGTAGCGAAGACCCGCTGGCGATTCTCGCCGAGGGTTTGGATGATGACGAAGAGGACGCCGAGGGCGAGACCCTCATGCCCGTCACGCGCCGCTATTTTGGCGACTGACCGTCGCCGACCGAACCCGAAGAAAGCCCATCCGCCAGCACCGAATCACCCCTGGCGGACATACCCGCCGCCGCCGACCAAGACCGAGAAACCAGAATGAACAAAGCTGAGATTGTCGCTGATGTTGCAGACCGTGCCGGTGTTACCCAGACAGACGCCGCCCGTACCATCGACCTCCTCCTAAGCGCTGTTACTGACGCTTTATCGCGCGGCGAGACCGTCCAATTTCGAGGCTTCGGCAGATTCTTGGTCAAGACCAGCCCGGCACGTCCGGGGCGCAATCCGCGGACCGGTGCGCCGGTTGAGGTCCCTGCGCGGGCGGTAGTGAAGTTTCGACCGGGGCAGGCGCTGGCAGACGCCGTAAACCGCTAGATCAGAATAGGCGCACCGCCGGGGGCCGGCGGCACTTCATCGCCGAGTGAGGTGGGGGAACCCTGCGATGCGCGAGCAGGCTATCAGCTACGCCGCGTGGCAACCCAAATGAGTTTGGGCTGATACGGCAGATCCGTTTCGATCCGATCGAACCGTTCGTTGACCTTGTCGATCTCGATGAGCGACTGCATGCTGGCCGCATAACCGTGTTCACCCGTTCGAGCGGGCCAAAAGGCCCCAGCCCTGCTTTCTTGGCGATGATGTCGCGGGTCTCTCCATTATTTCCCGTTACGGTCAATTGACCTGAATGTTCCAGGTCGGTCCTTGTTCCTTGCCGCTCCCGCGCCTTGGCTGACTCTTCCTCCCGCAGGGCTGCCCGAGATGTTGTGCTCGACGCCCGGCACTCAATCTAGTTTGGCGCGATAGATGGGGTTTGCGCACAGCGCCGGGGTCAACCTCGACAACCAGCACGAGGATGGCCAGACGGGCATCGACCTCCTGGATGACAGCCAAAATTCGAGAAACGGGCACGACCAGCTCGGGGGGCCAGAACCTCAACGCTCAAACCGAGCGGGACCAGGAGCTCTTTCCGCAGAACCTGACCCGGGCGGACCGGACGCATGCTGTTCTTGGTCGCGGCGGCCTCAGTGGTTGTCGACGATCTCAAGGCGCCCAGCCTACAAATTTCCATCGTTGAGCAGGATGATGGGCAGGGTGAAAGAAGAGTTGAGCATGTGCCCTGACTGCCGTGACTATGGCACCCCGAGTACCTTGCGCTTTTCTGAGTCGAACTCTGCCTCTGTCAGTGCGCCGGTATCCAGTAGGCGCTTCAGCTTTTCCAGCTCGCCATATTTGTCCGGTGGCGCTCCAGCTGCTTTCGGTTGGGCTTTGGTGTCGCAGGTAAAAATCAACTCCATGCGGGGGAAATTGCCGAGGATATAGGGCGGATCGGATTGTTCCGACTCCAGCTCATGGAGGGTTTTTGCTTTGTCGTCGCAAAACTTGCGTGCCCGTTCTTCAAGCCCCTCGCGCACGGCTCCAATCGAGACAAAGCCAGTCGCTGCCCGGTCGTAGATTCGATAGATATCCGGGCTCCCCTTCTGGGGCTTGATCCGGCTGGCGGGGTCATCACTGAATGCCGATTCCGACTCGCTGATCTTCTTGACCGGGGACGAGACCGCACAGCCTGCCAGCAATACCACCGAGATCGCACCGCAGATAGCAAGCAGGTTCATTCGTTTCATACCCACCTCTCTTTTTCTCGTCGGGTTGTCAGCTACTGGCCCTTGTAGGGCCAGCTACCTCCAGCATCGTCTTGACCCCTTCGGTGTCCACATACGGGGCGTGGAGTACGTCGCGGGCCGCTTTGTCAGTTCCTGCCAGTCGCGCAAGAGGGGGTCCTCCACCTGGAGACTCGGCGCAGGCATCAGGAAGGTCCCGCAGACCATCCGCCTCGGCGGGTGGCGCTTCTCATGGATCTTGTTGGCAATCGCCAGCACAAGCATCAGCAACAGGGCAGCCGCAAGCAGCAGAAGCGGCACGCCAACCCACCCGTTCGACCATTCGATGCCCATGAGGTTGAGTGTAGGAGCAAAACCTG
>NZ_BAAHXD010000085.1:0-3495 GCF_054657115.1 Methyloparacoccus murrellii
TGCGGACCACCGCGTCCTCGCGAATCTTGACCCGCAGGGCATCAAAAAAGACGACCGGATACATCGGCTCCAGCGGCCGCGACTGCCAGGCCGTCACCTCGGCCATCACCGCATCGGTAACCGAGCTGATGAATTCCGGTGACACCTCGGTGCCGTACTGCTCGGCCAGAAATCCCTGAATCTCGCGCACCGTCATGCCGCGGGCGTACATGGCGACGATCTTGTCGTCGAAGCCGGTGAAGCGGCGTTCATGCTTGGGAATCAGCAGGGGTTCGAAGCTGCCCTGACGGTCGCGCGGGACGTCGATGCGCAGCGGCCCATCGTCGGTCAGCACGGTCTTGCTGGTCGCGCCGTTGCGGTGGTTGCAGATATCGCCTGGTTTCTCGGCGCCAGGCGGGTAACCCAGGTGATGGCTGAGTTCGGCCCCCAGGATGCGTTCGATCAGCGCCTTCTTGAACGCCATCGAGGCGGCATTCACCGCTTCGGCGTCCATCGGGCCACTGACCATCTGGTCAATGAGTTCTTTCGGAATGCTGGGCAGCGCCGCTGCCCCTTTCTTCTTGCTCGTCTTGCTTGGCATACATGCTCCTTGGTGACATGTTATGCCTCACACACAAAATTCCTGACAGACTCACGCAGCACAGCCGCGATGCCCCTTGAAAAGACAAACGCCCATCCCCACCTTGCAAGCCCATGAGAAGAGCCTATACTTGGCCCTTCACACACCGGGGGTGACATGGCTTCGACGTGGATCGCAAAACCCAAGGTGCATGCCGAGGTGCAGTTCCCCTCGTAAAACCAGCTGCAACCAATATAGTTGCCAACGACGACAACTACGCTCTAGCTGCTTAAGCCAGCTAGTGTCTGACCAGGGCCTGCTTATGGACGCTGTCTCAGGCATAACCCAAGCATAAGCTCGCGAGGAGGCAAGTCCGGGGCCAAATCGCTAAAACTTACGGAATCGCTGATCGTCTTCCCTGCCAGTCGGGCAACGGTCAGTTAAATTCAATGGCATGGATAAGCATGTAGAGCCGAAGGCGGAGGATTCGCGGACGCGGGTTCAATCCCCGCCACCTCCACCAAATTGAAGGGCTCGGACAATCTCCGGGCCCTTTTTCTTGCCTGAAATCCCCGCGCCACGCGGGGTTTCGGCCATCCGTGCTGCGGGTGGCCATCCGCCGAAACGCCCGTAATTAGCCACTTTCTCGGCCCGAGCCGTCTCTATTCTCCGTTTGGCCTGCGGGTAGGCGCGGCTTTGGCTATCGCAAAATCAACAACTTATGCGCGGCGGTTCATCGTCAACCAAGGCGAGCGGTCAGGCATCCAACCTGCCACACTGGCACAATGGGAACTTATACGTTACCATTTGATCCATGAGCTACCAGATCAAAGAACTACTGCTGGATGATGGCGACAGCCCCTTCGCGGAGTGGTTCGAGTCGCTGGAGGCCGTTGCCGCCGCCAAGGTGCGCGTAGCCGTTAGCCGGATGGAAAAGGGCAACCTGTCCAACGTTGAGTGGTTTCGTGGCATCGGGGAATACAAGATCGATTGGGGGCCGGGCTTGCGCGTCTATCTCGCCAAGGACGGATTGAAGATCATCATCCTGATCGGTGGCGGCACCAAGAAGCGTCAACAGCAGGACATCGACCAAGCGGTGGCGCTGTGGGAAGACTACAAGCGCCGCAAGGCATCAACCCGGAAAGGAAAGTGAACATGGCACTGACCCGTGATTTCAAAGAAACCGTGGCCGCGCGCGTGCAGAGCGATCCGGCCTTTGCGCAGGCGCTTCTGGACGAGGCCATCACCCTGTTCGTCAATGGCGAGCCGGAATCGGCCAAACTGATCCTGCGCGACCTCGTGAACGCCACGGTCGGATTCGAGGCGCTGGCCGAGGAAATTCACAAGCCTGCCAAGAGCCTGCACCGGATGCTCTCGCAATCGGGCAACCCGACCATGAGCAACATCTCGGCGGTCTTTGCGGCTATCAAGCGTGCACTCAAGGTCGAGGTGCACACCCAGATCGTGATGGCCTGATTTTCAGGCATCAAAATTCGTCACCACCTCGCGCTGCGCCACCCAGTCGGTCGGCAGCGGGTTCCGCTGAAACCACAGCAGGCTCATGCACCGGGGCTGCTGCCCAGCCAGTATGCTCTGGATGATGGCGGGCTCCAGCAGCGTCAGGCGCAGCAGTTCGTTGACCGTCGAGTGGTGCAGGCCTTCGCGCTGAGCAATTTCGCTGCCGCTGCCCACCAATCCATCATCCAGTAGTTGCTGCCAGTAGAAGGCCCGCGTCAACGCCACCAGCAAGGGCTGGTCGATCTGGGTGGCTACCTTGCCCGATGCCTCGACTTGGCTGTCCGGGCGCACCACCACCTTGCTGCCGCCACGCTTGCGAATCTTCAGCGGGATGAAGGTGGACAACTTCACCTGTCCGCCATCCCGGCGTTCGCGGGCGATGGCTGCGCCCAAGGGCTGGACTTTCGGTTTCATGCCTCGACCTCCTGTTGCTCCCATTCCTGCAGTTCTGCGCCGATGCTGCCGGGCATCAGTTCCCCAGCCAGTTATTGCCAGCCCTGATCGCGCCAAATGATCTCCAGCCCGCCGTCGGCAATCATCACGCGCTCGATCGGCAATTGCGCCAATCGGCACTGCTCCGCTGGAAACAACTCTCGCCACAGGCTGGCGAGGTTGCGCATTGGCAGCACGACCTGCGGTTCGGTGAGGTCTGGCCGAATGTGCTGCATCCGGTCCCATACCGATTGCACGATGTGCGGGGCCGAGAGTGCCGTCACGATCTGCTGCGTGACCAGTTCTTCAATCGGCGCAGCTGGCAGCGGGCCGTGTTGACTGGCCCATGCGCCAAAGCGCCGGTGCTTGATCGGGCTGTAATAGCGGTAGGTCTTGCCCTTCTTGACGGTGTAGCTGGGCACCAGCCGTTCGCCATCGGACGTAAACAGCAGGCCACGCAGCAATACAGGCTCACTCTGGCGGTCATTCGTCGCGCGCCTCCGCTCGATGCCATCGGTGGCAATCAGCGCGTGCACGGCTTCCCACTGCGCCTGGGTGATGATGGCCTGATGTTGGCCAGGGAAACTCTGCCCCTTGTGAACGATCTCGCCCAGGTACATCCGGTTGTGCAGCATCTTGTAGATGGTCTGCTTGGTGAAGGGCTTGCCGCCCTTGGTGACCACGCCTTCCGTTCCGTAGGCCTTGGCCATCAGCGTGGCCGAGCGCACGGTCACGAAGTCATCGAAGATGCGGCGCACCAGCTTGGCCTCGGTGTCATTGATGACCAGCAGACGGCTATCCACGTCATACCCCAGCGGCAGCGGCCCGCCCATCCACATCCCCTTGGCCTTGCTGGCGGCGATCTTGTCGCGGATGCGCTCACTGGTGACCTCACGCTCGAATTGGGCAAACGACAACAGCACGTTGAGCATCAAGCGCCCCATCGAGGTGGCCGAGTTGATCTGCTGGGTGACGGCGCTGAAGCT
>NZ_BAAHXD010000086.1:0-3368 GCF_054657115.1 Methyloparacoccus murrellii
CGTGTGAAGACCATAGGATATGTTGGCTTGGCATCAATGCTCTCGCTATCATGTTTTGCGCCAACCCATAACACTCCAATACCAAACTCTACTGTCCCACCCATGCCATTCACCGAAAACCTACCCACCCAACCAGAACGACCCGGACACGCAGTTGCACGACTCTTCACGCTCGCGGCCTGGGGTACAGCCTGGATTTGGCTGGCGATAGCGATATTCTGGGACGATGCCATTCATGCCCTGACCTTTGACGATGCCTTTTACTATTTCACCATTGCCCGGCATATCGCGCAGGGGCATGGATCGACATTCGATGGCATTGACGCAACCAACGGCTATCATCCGTTGTGGATGTTGCTGATCACGCCGGTTTACTGGCTGAACCTGAGCGATGCCTCGGCCGCACGCTGCCTGCTGGCCTTGCAGGCGATACTGTATGGTATCAGCCTTTCCCTGATGGGCCGGATGCTCAGCCTGTGTCTGGAGACGAGGCATGAGTCACGCGCCGTTGCCGCGCCGGAAGAGCGGCCTGCCGCAACTGGTCGCGTCGCCATCGTGGCATTCGGCCTGTTTGCCCTGACACCGGCAATCGCACGCATCACGATCAACGGCATGGAATCGGCCCTCGTCATGCTGCTCGACACCGGCATACTGCTGCTCACAGCCGGATGGAAGGGCAGCTGGTTGACCCGCGCATCCCGCAGCCAGCGCCTGCGATTGTCCGCGCTGCTGTCACTGGCGATACTGGCTCGCACCGACCACGTGCTGCTGCTGTCGTGCGTCGGGTTCTGGACGCTGCTTGAGATACCTCGAACCGGCAAACGCGGTTGGCTGCCCTGGCTGGAACTCACGGCAGCACCACTGATGACCGTACTGCTGTATGGCCTGGCCAATCAGTACTATTTCGATACCTTCGTGCAGATCAGCGGTTTGGTGAAGCGAGTTTCCCTGACGCCCTATCGCTGGGGCATGCTGGGCATTGTGACAGGGTTGGCCCTCTGCATACTCTGGCTTGGCCAGCGGCAGCCGTTGACAACCTCGCCATCGAGATTTCCCGGACTGCGGCGCTTCCTGCCATCGACAGCCTGGTTTGCCGCATTCTGCTGCCTGATCCTGGGATATTACGGAATAGCCCAGAATCAGCAGTGGTTATGGTATTACGCGCCTGTAGCCTTGTACTCCCAGATGTTCTTGACGATATTCGTTGCCGACCTGGGCGAAGCTGCGATAACCGAAAAAAAGCCCAACCACTCCGACTTTCAGGCAATGGCGCCCGCCATGGGCCTTCTGATGCTGCCATTATTGATTTTCTTCATGCTGAGCATACGAGATATGTTCGCCGCGTCGCGTTACTCCATTCTGCTTGCCAACAAGGCCGCCGCGGAATGGATCGCCTCGAACCTGCCAACTGACACGGTTCTGGGCGCCTGGGATGCGGGCGTACTCGGTTACTATGCCCACCGCTCCATCATCAACCTGGATGGCGTGGTCAATTCGATGGACTTTCTGAAGGCCCACATGACAGGCAACGTGGGCAGGTTTCTCACCGAGCGGAACCTTGCTTATATCGTCAACCATGGTGTCCCCATGGGAGGGCGTGACAACGGCATTGACGACTATATAAAAAACCGGCTGGGAAGCGATGCGGCCGCCACCAGTACTCTCGTCAAGCGCTGGCCATTCCGGTTCACTGGAACCACCGTCAGCGTGGACGGAGAACAAGCGGCATCACACGACATGGCCGTGTTCCTCTACAGATTGCCGAGACCACTATCGTCACTGGATAACTGAGCGATATGGTAACGACTCCTTCAACGTCGACAATGCGAATACTGATCTGGCTTGCCTGTTTTTCTGTGGTTTTCGCCGCTGCACATGTCCATATTGCTAAATTGCCTCCAAATCATGATAACGAATGGCTTCTGAGAATAGCGCAGAGAATGCTGGATGGAGGAACCTATGGCAAGGACTTCATCGAGATCAATCCTCCGTTTGCCGCCTGGATCAACCTGCCTCCTGCGGCATTTTCTCGGACCCACGGGACCGAGCTTTACCCAACCTTCATTGTCTATGTCGCCATCCTGATAGGCATTTCGACAGGACTGGCCATCAAGCCCATTTCGAAACTATCGCATGGCCGCGGCCATAACATTTTAGTGCTGGCCTATGCCTCATCCCTCGCATTGTTGCCCGGCTTCGACTTTGGCCAGAGAGAACATCTGGCCATCATCCTGGCTCTTCCGGGCCTGCTGTGGCTGTCCCTCGCGCAACCCGAAAACAAAGCCGGGCCCAGCAGGCTGGAAACCTTTTCCATATGGCTGTCTGCTGTCGGGTTACTGATCAAGCCTTTCCTGATCCTTATGCCACTGGCCGTGCTGGCTCGCCGTCTGTGGCACCAGCCGCTGTCACGAAACTGGCATTTATCGGCGCTCCCTTTTGGCATCGCCCCCATCCTGTATGTGACGATAGTCACCTACGGATACCCGGAGTACTGGGCAGAAGCCGTACTCCATGGCCAGACCTATTTTGGTTACGACAAGCCGTGGCCCATCGTCATCAATGCCTTGAAGGAAGAACTCTTAGGTGGCTACCTGGTTTTCTGCCTGATGTATCTCTATCGTGATTCAACAAGCGCTGGCAATGCTCAGACCATGAATCTGGCGCTCGCCGCCTTGATGGGGCTGATTTCGGCGCTGCTGCAAAAGAAAGGCTGGTTTTATCATGCCTTGCCCGCCTTCATCATTATGACATTCACCATGGTCCTGATGACAACCTCATGCCTGATGAGTGCCTTGGGTTCCAGAGGCGGTTTTGACATCGCACTTTGTGGCAAGCCCCTGTCAGCGGCAACGATTACCGTGCTCTATTTTGGTCTTCTGGCGAAAACCATGGCCTGGTCCTATAGCATCAAACCACCGCCTCTGATTGCCATCCTGCAGAAAGAAGCAAACAACAAATCCCTGTTGATGATGAGCACAAGCCTCATTCCGGGTCTCTTGACGATGCCCGGCACACGACTGGCAGCCCGCGCCCCCGTGCTCGGCGATCTGGGTGGTATCGTAAAATTAAGCGAGGGCAGCGTGACTGACCGCGAGAAGGCCAAATTCTTGCAGCCCTGGCTTATCCAGTCCCTCAACACCGATATGGAGAACCTGAAGCCGGATGTTATCGTCGTGGACGAATCGCAGCACAAGCAATCGCTACCGGAAGGCTTCGATATCCTGACGTATTTCCTCAAGGATGACGGTTTCAGGCGACTGTGGGAACATTACACATTGCAAACATCGATAACCGGTTACGACATCTACAAAAGGAGTAGCAACCTGAATCCACCAGACTGAGGAAAGCCCGCCCGGCAACAGCCCTCA
>NZ_BAAHXD010000088.1:0-3295 GCF_054657115.1 Methyloparacoccus murrellii
ACCGGGGAGGTGATCTAGGAGGTCTGCCCCTTGTCAAAGGGGTTCAAATAAAACATGATCTCAAGCCACACTCAAGACACACACAGAAGCACATAGGCGGCCGAATGGATTCACACGCAAGCCTTAAGAAAAAACACGCTCACGAGCCTTGAACGAAAACGCACAAGATAGACCAGCGAGAATGCAGACAACAGATTGCTACCACATCGACATGGAATCCCTGAAACAAATACCGATCCACACACACTCTAGAGAATGCATTCCTGACCCGAAGTGAAGACATAGGATAGTCACCCCATGAAAAACAGTACTATATTGATAATCATCACAGCACTGACATTACACTCACTACTATATTTTCTGGCTGCCGGCCGAGATGACACCTTTATTATGCTTTGGTCAGGTCAGAACTTTACACCGAGCGAATGGTTCATTAATTATAATCATGACCATACTGAGATGGTCTCATCAGAACTCGCCGCATGGATAGCGAGCCTAACCAGAGGGCTACCAACCACCGAGGCATTACTGGTTATAAAAGCAATTGGCGCCTTATTCTTCAGTGCAACGCTAGCCATTATTTGGAAAAACAGGGCGTCGTTTGCTGGCTCTACCACATACCCGTACTTGTCCGCGGGATTGGTTCTTTATGCCACAGGCACATCAACCAGCTTTGCCTATTGGTGCCTAGGCGGACTGGAAACAGCCTACTACGCAACCTTCCTTACCTGGATGACCTTCTCTCTGGCAAGAGATCTTGGCAACCGAAATTTAGCAGCAGCCGAATACTCTGAGTCAAAAAAGGTCAGAGCAGATATCTTGCACAGGCAAAACCGACTTGACATAAGCCTTGCCGTCATTTTATCAGCCCTAGTACTAACGCGAACAGAAGGATTTTGGCCAATTTTCGCCGCCTGGATCATAAAAAAAACAAACCAAGGACATCACAGACAACGCATAAATCATTACTGGCCACTGCTTCCACCCCTGGCAACATTCATAGGATTGATCACAATTCGACAGATATGCACAGGGCATTACTGGCCTAGCCCTACCTACGCCAAGGTGGGATTAAGCATGGAGACCCTCACTGCTGGAGCTGGCTACATCAAAAACTACTTTACCGCTTCTCCTTGGTGCTTTATACAATTCTTGGCCTTATGCGAAACACTATACACCCTGACTTGCCGCTTCGCTAGATCAAAAAGCCTGCCAAATGAGCCGCAACTTCACCTTTCCTATGCAGGCCTCGTGATTTGCGGCGGACAAATCGGCTTTACATTGCTCTCTGGCGGAAACTGGATGGAATACTCACGATTCATGGCGCCAATCGTGCCAGCACTGAACATTATTACCATGGAATCCATAATGCGACTACTGAACAAGCTGAGTGGGCAGCCCCAGCGCTTGACCAGACATGCCGCAGCTCTTGGCGCGGCAACACTATCAACCACGCAGGTCATTTATTGGGAAAATCAAGAAATTAAAGACTGCTCAACGATTATCCCGCCCGCAAGCCTTCTCAAACTGCAAGCCATCGCCACACATACCATTGATGGCAATTGCTCGCATAGCAGGGATATGACGCACCTGAAACCATTTATTGACCAAAAGCTATTGGAAATCGTGAATGCAAATCCAAAACCTTTGATCGCAGCAAGCTATCAAGGCGGTCTTTTTCCATATCTGTTGCGGCAACGGTTCAATCCAGGTGAGATCCATTTTGTCGACACCACAGGAGTAACCGATACGACCATTGGAACGTTGCCTGGCACCAGGAGTACACGAGGGGTTAAGCGCGGCGGGCGCATAGACCTTGCCTTGATGGGTAAGGCAGGTGAGCTGTCAGAATACCTTCATCAGCCAGACTCAAAACCCGATCTCGTGTATCTTCTTGGCGCGACGAATGAGGTTAGAGAGAACTTTAAAAGTTTAGGCTATGAAGTCATATGGGATCAGCCTGGCGCGATCATATTTTATCGACAAAGAAACAAAATTCTTTCAGATTGATGAGGCCTGCGACACTATGCTAATGACGGATTATATATACGGCGGATCCACATTGGATGCGCATCAGAAAGCATGAACGACACTGTAATATGAATGTAAGACCAGAGGATAAACTGATTTCTGAAGTAATACTCCGAGGTCGCCCTATCGAATGGACCAATAGGCGATAGAACCAAAAACATGATAAGCATCGCGGTCGACAGAACAATATAGGTCAACACCACACCATGGCCCTGCCTTTTAAAACTGGACACAGGATATATATACCAGAAGACAAAGTGATATAGAACAACGTAATTAAGGCGAATATCCACATAGAGGGAGAGAAGAACCAACAACAGACCGATAACCTCGAAAGCAATGGCATCAATAACGTCACCGTGCTGCAGGATACCGATCAATGACCTGACAGAATAGATAAAGTACAGAACAGAAATAGTCAACAATGAGAAAAAAACTTCGTCAGGCACCCAATCAAACTCTTGATAATTCCGCATCAAGACAACATATATCATGGAGTTCAAGATCAACCCGGACCGGATAAATCTACCACGAAGCGCCTTATCATGCAGAGAAAGGCGCTTATTTACCAAGTAAACCTCATTAAATACATGGTGAACCCCGAAGTATAAAAGGAGAGAGAACTGGCCGAAATATAGAGCCGCGCCCGCAAGCATTGTCAAACCAGACCAAAGAAGGACTCGATACCCCCTTCTGACAAGATCATGAATCTTTTTCTTAGAGTAAAACAGCGCAAGAAGGTAATGCGCAAACGCTGCACTCCATACAATGGAAAACCACACAATATCTGATGTTACCCCAACTGCAACCACTGTCAGCAGAACCGCAACCAGCCTTGTTAGTGTGTGAGAAAGCATATCAAAAGTCCGCAAGATGATTAGTGACGGTATATAGGACTTACGCAAAATATATCCGTATTGGCATATAAATATCAGCCGTTACGGGGTACAATCGTGGCCTATGAAGGCGAGCAGATACTCCGGACTAAAGCCCACGCGTCGGGATTATTGCCAGTTCATAATTGCAACATTGGTCAACTATACGCAAACCTATATGGCCGAGCACCAACCGGTTTTCTCGCATGACGCCATAAACCGTTACTTCATGACGGACGACGTGTCGCAAACTGCCGTCTGGCAATCAGTCGCACACCTCGTCCGTCGCAGCGGGAATGTCTGCCTTATATTCGACGACAGCGTGCTGGACAAGCGCCACTCCTTCAAGATAGAACGGGTGAGGAGCCAATATAGCGGCAACGAGCATT
>NZ_BAAHXD010000089.1:0-2925 GCF_054657115.1 Methyloparacoccus murrellii
TGCTCATGAATGATCTGATTGCTTTCGACTTCGACTCCAGCAACATCCGCGTCGTCACCGACGACCGGGGCACTCCTTGGTTCGTGGGCAAGGACGTAGCTCACGCTCTTGGCTACGCCAACCCAAGCGATGCCATGAAGCAACATTGCAAGGGGGTAGCAAAACGCTACCCCCCCTTCAGACCGCCGGGGGCATGCAGGAGGTCCGCGTCCTCTCGGAGGCCGATGTCCTGCGCCTGATCGTCAGCAGCAACCTTCCGGCTGCCAAGCGTTTCGAGCGCTGGGTGTTCGAGGAATGGTATCGCCCCGGGAAGGTCCACCTGACGATGTCGGCATGATGAAAGATGACATCGGGATGACGTTGCCTGGCCAGCTGGATCATCCGCCCGGACACATCCACGCCTTCGACGGAAAAGCCATGGCTTGCCAGCAGATCGATGATCCTGCCGCTGCACCCGCAGCCAATGTCCAGGGCGGGGCCCCTTGCCGTGACGAAGGCAATCGCCCGCTCGTGCTGCCTGATGCCGTTGTCGCGAGGGAAGTCCTCGCGATTCCAGATGTCGGCGATCTGATCGTAGCTTTCGGCAATGTCATCGGGTGTCACGGGGTGCTCGCAGGTTCTCATGCTGGCGTTCAGAAGCAGGGGCTTCGCACGGCGGGGCAGGCGTCACCGGCAACACCGGGTTAGCCTTCGATCTCCCACAGATACATGCTCGATTGCTTGTTGAGAATCTGGAGTTCGTATGCAGCGGAACACGCCGATGCCGCAAAGCCATAGCAAACATGAAGGGGGAGCAAGTGCTCCTCCCGCGGATGGCAATAGCGTGCAAAAGGCGCGGATGCCCAATCGATGAGCCGTTGTTTTCTTGCTTCTTCGGAGAGCTCCCGACTGGAGCACGTTTCCAGAAGCCAGTGCTCGAATGCACGGTTCATGGCCCTTGCATCATCCGTCTCCGGCGTGAAAAAGGCCCTCATGTTGTGGAACGAAAACCCGGAGCCAATCAGGAGCAACGATGGATTGCCAAGATTACGCATGGCCTGGCCCAGTCTTATATGCTCGGCAGGATCAAGGCTTGTGATCAACGATAGTTGAACGCATGGGATATCCGCTTCCGGGTACATTAAGGCCAGTGGAACAAACAAGCCATGATCGAACCCTCTGGCGTCATCAAGAGCCACGGTAATGCCTGCATTGCCAAGCTGTTCGGCAATGGCGTGCGCTAGCCGCGGTTCACCCGGGCAGGGGTATTCGAGCTCGTAGGATGCCTTTGGAAAGCCGTAGTAATCGTATATGACAGCGGGTTTCGTGCCGGAGGTTACCGTCGGGCGGCTTTCCTCCCAGTGAGCGCTTGCAACAATGATTGCCGATGGTCTTGCCATGGTTGTCGCGATATGCTTTAACCGCGATACCAGCTCCCCATGGGCTTTGTCCCCCAGGAGTGGCAGAGGTCCGCCGCCATGAGACAGGAACAGCGCTCGATGTTGAGTTTTCAAGGTGGTGATAAGCAAGCTTGATAGGTTCGAGAATATTCGTTGTGAATGCCTCTTGGGCTTGTTCCTCAGGACATCTTATGCGTCCTATGTAAGTTGGCTGGAACGGCGCGACATTGTAGCCTTCAATTTTTGTCCAGCCTTGGCTGACCTCGTCCTGGTCTTGAAGCTCTGATCGCAGACTCGACATTTGTAGAGTCCAGTACCATCACTGTGGAGGTGGGCGAACCTGCCATCCTTATCGTAGCAGCTCTGACAAAAAGGCTCATATTGACCGTCTGAATTCCTCATCTTGTAGATCGGCCCATTCCATTTTAGGGAACATCTGAACAACGCCCTGCGGCAGGATAGCTTTCACCGTTTGCTGCCCCGTTGGATGGCCCCATGAAACAGACCACCTTTGCCTCCCTCAGTTATGACGCCAAGAAGAAGCAAACCCGTCGGGAGCGCTTTGTGCTGGAGATGGAGCAGGTGGTGCCATGGGATCAGCCGATGCCGTTGAACATGATGTTGCGGATTCACGGTTTGCAACAGGGGTTCAATCTGTCGGACCCGGGGGCTGAGGATGCGCTGTATGAGATCGAGTCCATGCGCCGCTTTGTCGGCATTGAGTTGGGCGAGACCCCGGTCCCGGATGAGACGACGATGCTCAATTTCCGGCGGTTATTGGAACAGCATCAGCTGACGGCCGCCTTCATGAACACCATCAATGACGGGTTGGAACAGGAAGGGTTGCTGCTGAAAGGCGGCACCAGGGTCGATGCCACCCTCATCCATGCGGCCCCCTCGACCAAGCATCGGGACAAGACCCGCGACCCCGACCTGCATCAGACCCAAAAGGGCAATCAATGGTACTTCGGCATGAAGATTCACGTGGGGGCGGATGTCGAGAGTGGTGTGGTTCACACCGTATCGGTCACCCCGGCGAATGTGGCCGATATCACCGAACTGCCCAAGCGCCTGCGAGAGGACGACCGCGCGGTATTTGGCGATGCCGCGTATGCCTATAACCCCTATAAGCGCGCGGCGCGGCGGGCCGGTGTCTACTGGGGTGTGGCGCTGAAAGCGCGTCCCACGTCCCGCTTGGGGTCCAGCCAGAAGCAGAGGAACCGCAAGCACGCATCGATCCGCAGCCGGGTTGAACACGTATTCCGGGTCATCAAGTGCCAGTTTGGCTATACCAAGGTCCGTTACAAAGGTTTAGCCAAGAATGCCGCCCAGGTCTTCATGCTCGTGGGACTGGCGAATCTCTATCTCAAGCGCAGGGCGTTGCTGGCGTGACGGGAGCAATCCGTCCGCAACGTGGGGAAACCCATGCGGAGGCGGCCATCAGGGGGAATCCTTGAGCGAAAAGCCGAGTTTTTCGACCCGTTGAATGGAAAAAACGATCCACCTCCCTCTTCCACGGCAGGAAAACGGAGTTGTTCAGAGGTTC
>NZ_BAAHXD010000090.1:0-2694 GCF_054657115.1 Methyloparacoccus murrellii
GCCGTGGCAATTTTTGAATTTTCTGCCGGAGCCGCAGGGGCAGGGGTCGTTGCGGCCGACCTTGGCGCTGTCGCGGACAAACGGGCGCGCCGCCGGGGGGGCGGCGGGTTCGCCGGTGTCGGCGTCGTCGGCCGCCTCCGCCGCCGCCTCGCCGAGGGCGCTGACCTCGGCATGCTGGTACTCGAACTGCTGCGGCGCGCGGTTCTGCTCCTCCATCTGGTTCACGTCCTCGTCGGAGCGCACCTGTACCTTGGAGACGATGCCGATGACTTCATGCTTGATGCCGTCGAGCATGGAGGTGAACATCTCGAAGGCTTCCTTCTTGTATTCCTGCTTGGGGTCCTTCTGGGCGTAGCCGCGCAGGTGGATGCCCTGGCGCAGGTGATCCATGGCCGCCAGGTGCTCCTTCCAGGAGTCGTCCAGCACCTGCAGCATCACGGTCTTCTCGAAGTGCCGCATGACCTTGGGGCCGATGGCGTCGGCCTTGTCGCGGTAGAGCCGTCCCAGATGCTCGATCAGGCGCTCGCGCAGGCGGTCCTCGTCGAGCCGGGCGTCGTCATCCAGCCATTGCTGGACCGGCAGGCGGACGCCGATGTCGCGCTCCAGCGCCTCTTCCAGGCCCTTGACGTCCCACTGTTCCTCCAGCGTCTGCGGCGGGATGAACTGGGTGAACAGCTGGGCCACGCTGTCGCCACGGGCGGCGTCGATGGTGGCCGAGATGTCGTCGCTCTGCATCAGCTGGTCGCGCATGTGGTAGATGACGCGGCGCTGGTCGTTGGCGACGTTGTCGTATTCCAGCAGTTGCTTGCGGATGTCGAAGTTGCGCGATTCGACCTTGCGCTGGGCGTTCTCGATGGCCCGCGTGACCCAGGGATGCTCGATGGATTCGCCGTCCTTCATGCCCAGTCGCTGCATGAGCGCGGCAACCCGGTCGGAGGCGAAGATGCGCATCAGCGGGTCTTCCAGCGACAGGTAGAAGCGCGAGGAGCCGGGGTCGCCCTGGCGGCCGGAGCGGCCGCGCAGCTGGTTGTCGACACGCCGCGATTCATGCCGCTCGGAACCGATGACGTGCAGGCCGCCGGCGGCGGTGACCTGCTGGTGCCGGGCTTCCCAGGCGGCCTTGGCGGCGGCCAGGGCCGCCTGGTCCCCGGGGTCGAAGCCGGCGGTATCCTCTTCCAGGCTGCCGCCGAGAACGATGTCGGTGCCGCGACCGGCCATGTTGGTGGCGATGGTGACGGCGCCGGGCTTGCCGGCCTGGGCGACGATGTGGGCTTCCTGCTCGTGATGCTTGGCGTTGAGAACCTGGTGCGGGATACCCTGCTGCGTGAGCTGCTGGGAGATGAGTTCGGAGTTCTCGATCGAGGTGGTGCCGACCAGCACCGGCTGGCCGCGCTGGTGGCAGTCCTTCACGTCTTCGACGATGGCCTGGTATTTCTCGCGCACGGTCAGGTAGACCAGGTCGCCGAGATCCCGGCGCGCCATCGCCCGGTTGGGCGGAATGCAGACGACTTCCAGGCCGTAGATCTGGTGGAACTCGGTGGCTTCGGTGTCGGCCGTGCCGGTCATGCCGGACAGTTTGGCGTAGAGGCGGAAGTAGTTCTGGAAGGTGATCGAGGCGAGGGTCTGGTTCTCGTTCTGCACCGCCACGCCTTCCTTGGCCTCGACGGCCTGGTGCAGCCCCTCCGACCAGCGGCGGCCAGGCATGGCGCGGCCGGTGAATTCGTCGACGATGATGACCTGGCCGTCGCGCACGATGTAGTCGACATCGCGCTGGAACAGGGCATGGGCCTTCAGCGAGGCGTTGATGTAGTGCAGCAGGCGGATGTTGACGGCGTCGTACAGGCTTTCGTGGGGCTGGATCAGGCTGCTCTCGACCAGCAGCCGCTCGATGTGCTCGTGCCCGGCTTCGCTCAGAAACACCTGGCGCGATTTCTCGTCGACCGAATAGTCGCCAGGGCCGTCCTCGATCGCCTGCCGGGTCAGCCGCGGCATCAGCACCTGGATCTTCTGGTACAGGTCGCTGCGGTCCTCGGTCGGGCCGGAGATGATCAGCGGCGTCCGCGCTTCGTCGATGAGGATGGAGTCGACCTCGTCGACGATGGCGAAGAACTTGTCGCGCTGGACCCGCTGGTCCAGACTGAAGGCCATGTTGTCGCGCAGGTAGTCGAAACCGAACTCGTTGTTGGTGCCGTAGGTGATGTCGGCGGCGTAGGCCGCGCGGCGTTCCTCGGTGCCGAGGTTGCTGACGATGCAGCCGACCGTGAGGCCGAGAAAGCGGTAGATCCGGCCCATCCATTCGGAGTCGCGGCGGGCCAGGTAGTCGTTCACGGTGACCACGTGGACGCCCTTGCCCGGCAGGGCGTTGAGGTAGGCGGCCAGGGTGGCGACCAGGGTCTTGCCCTCGCCGGTCTTCATCTCGGCGATCTTGCCGTCGTTGAGCACCATGCCGCCGATCAGCTGCACGTCGAAGTGGCGCATGTTGAGCACCCGGCGCGAAGCTTCCCGCACCGTCGCAAAGGCTTCCGGCAGGATCTGCTCCAGCGTCTCGCCCTCGGCGAGGCGCGACCGGAACACCTGGGTCCTGTCCTGCAGCTCGGCGTCGGACAGCCCCCGGTACTCCGCCTCCAGGGCATTGATGCGCTTGACGATCCTGCGTTTCTTGTTGACGATGCGGTCGTTGCGGCTGCCAACGAC
>NZ_BAAHXD010000091.1:0-2679 GCF_054657115.1 Methyloparacoccus murrellii
TGACCTGATCGCAGCTGCCACAGGCTTCAGGCTCGTTTTTGCTGCCCATGAATGATCGGAAATACTGGTTCGACATCGAGAGAAGATATCCATGTCTGCGGTGGTCGGTGCAGGTTCTTGGCTTGCTCGCCTTGATCTGTACGGCCTTTTCGCAGGGCTATATCGATAGCGAGGGCAAGCCGGTGCTGGGGGACTTCGTTGTTTTCTGGGCGGCCTCCCATCTGGCGCTGTCCGGACATGCGGCGGATGCCTATGACATGCACAGGCTGCTCGCGGCCGAGCAGTTGGTGCAACCTTCCGTAGGGTATGGCTTTGCCTGGTATTACCTGCCGACCTTTCATTTGCTCATCCTGCCGCTGGCCTGTCTTTCCTTCTCCCAGGCCTATTTCGCCTTTTCGACCGTGTCACTGGCCGCGTATCTGGGGACGATGCGGCAGATCGCGCGGTATCTCCCCGCCGGCGCCTTGATGACCCTGTTTCCGGGCCTGTGGCTCAATTTCCTGGTTGGCCAGAATGGCTTCGTGACCGCGTCGCTGGCCGGCGCATCGCTGCTGCTGCTGAAAACAAGGCCCACCCTGTCGGGCATTTGCATCGGCCTTTTGGCCATCAAGCCTCAGCTGGCCGTGCTGTTTCCGGTCGCCTTGCTGGCCGCCAGAGCTTGGCGCACGCTGGGCGCGGCAACCCTGACGGTCGTCGTTTTCGTGAGTCTCAGCACCGTCGTGTTGGGCGTTGACAGCTTGGGTGCCGCGTTGGCCAGCCTCACGGAGGCGCAGCACAATATCGAAATCGGCAAGATGCCGCTGGCCAAGATGCCTACCGTTTTCGCCGCGATGCGTCTCCTGGGCGCGCCGATCGGCATCGCCTATCTGGCGCATGCGCTGGTCGCGATGATGGCGGCCGGGTTGGTATGGCGGGTGTGGCGGCATGTCGATGATATCCGCTTGCGGGGGGCAAGCCTGATGTCGGCAAGCTTTCTCGTCAGTCCCTACCTGCTTTACTACGATCTCACTTGGTTGCTTTTTCCGATCGCCTGGATGGTCGGATTTGCCCTGCAGACCGGCTGGCGGAAGGGCGATGCCTGGCTGCTGGCCGCCGCGTGGCTGCTGCCGGCCATCATGATGCCCATGGCCATGGTTTGGTCATTGCCAATAGCGCCTGTCGTCCTGGTTGCCCTGTTGCTGGCGGTGGCCGGAAGGGCAACGGCCCCCAATGTCACGGGCGCGGTGGCTGGCCGCGACTGATCGAAACGGGATTATGTTTTCGAGCGTGTCATGCCGTTGAAACGGTTGATGTACCTCTTCGTATTGCCGGCGCTGCTGGGCCTGCTTGCGGGCGCCTATGCCCTGACCCTGGCAACGATGGCCAAGAATCTTGCCTCAACGGACTTCTACAAGTTCTACCTTTCCAGTGCCCGCTTGCAGCAGGGGCTGTCGATGTACTGGTCCATGTCGGTGGATCAGCTCTCCTGTTGCCGCCATCCTTTGGTGTCGCCAGCGTCGGGCGAGAGTTTTTCGCTCCCCCTCCAGGTCATCGAGTCGCCAGCTTGCCTGCATGGCAACCTGAACCCGCCCTTTTTCGGCTGGTTGACCCGGCCCCTGGGGCAACTCGACCTGGCGACGGCTTGGCGTCTGTGGATGGGCCTCTCGCTGCTGGCACTGGTGGCCGCCATCCGGTTGATCACCGGCGCCGATCCGGATCGGCGCCGGTTTCCCGGCAGGTCGCTGATTCATGCCGTGGTGGTTCTCGGCTACTTTCCGGTGTTCGTGAATGTCTGGCTCGGCCAGGTCAGCTTCCTTGTTCTGTTGACGATAGCGCTGTCCTGGTCGACGCTGCGGCAGGGAAAGTCTGTCCAGTCGGCCCTGTGGCTGGGGCTTTCGGTCAGCCTGAAGCCGTTTGTCCTGCTGCTGGTCCCCCTCTATGCCCTGGCCGGACATGTGCGTGCCAGCCTGCTTGCCTTGCTGATCTGCTGCCTCTGCGCGCTGGTGGCCGGTCTGGCCCTGGGATTCGATGCCTACACCGATTATCTCTCGACCCTGGGCGGCATTGTCTGGTATGGCAATGGCTGGAATGCCTCCCTGCTGGGGGTTCTGTCGCGGGTATTTGGCTATGCCGGCTACCCCGGTTGGCTGGGGTTGCCAACCATCACCCGGCCGCTGTTCCTGGGTGTGGCGCTGCTGCTGTCGGCCCTGACCGGCTGGCTTGCCCTGAAGTATCGCAACGGGAGCACCCTCCGCTCCGCCGATGCGATTCATGCCGTCGGTCTGCCCGGCATGGTGCTGCTGAGCCCGCTGGGCTGGCTGTACTACTTCCCCTTGCTGATGCCGGCGGGTCTGCTGATCTGGCGTTACAGCTCGGAATGCCGGCATCGGATCGTCTTGAGGCTGGCGTTGCTGGCGGGCTTGCTGTTGACGGGATGGCCATCCCTGATGGTGCGGGAAGCGGAAATGAACGATCTGCCCAGCTGGCTTTGGGAGGGTAGCCGCTATTGCTATGGGCTCCTCATCGTATTTCTGGCCGCTGTCGCCGCCTTCTGGGCGCCTTCCTACAGGACGGATGCGCGTTGCGCGTTGTAAGTTCCCACGCCGGGTTGAAGCGCTGAGGGCATGAGCGGCATTTCTCCTGCAGGGACGGTGCATCGGGCGGATCCTGCTGAATGTCATTTCAAAAACAATGACTTAG
>NZ_BAAHXD010000092.1:0-2667 GCF_054657115.1 Methyloparacoccus murrellii
CGACTCAGCTGACTTGAGGCGACACGCCTCAAGCAGCACGGCATCACCCAGCTTTCCGAGGAGAGTCTTATGAAGGGATCAAGCCAGAATATCAGCTACAGAATTGACTTCATGAAAATGCGCCTGCTATGGGTTGGCATTTCCGTCGTGCTCAGTGTGGCAGCCATTATCTCGTTGGCCGCCAAAGGTTTGCATTACTCAGTGGACTTCACGGGCGGCACGGTAGTGGAAACCTCGTTTAAGGAGGCGGCTGACATTCATGATATTCGGTTACGGCTGGAGAGAGCGGGCTTTATCAACCCCGTCGCCCAGACATTCGGCAGCTCGCGTCAGGTTCTGATTCGTTTGGCACCCGCAAAAGAGCTCACGAATATAGAGCTCAAGAATAAGATCATGCATGCCATCAACGATGACGCCTCCAACCAGGCCGACATGACCCGCATCGAGTTTGTCGGACCACAAGTCGGTGAGGACCTGGCCGAGGGCGCCGTGCTCGCGATGATCATGGCCACGATAGGCATTCTTATCTATGTTGCCTGGCGATTCGAATGGCGATTCTCATTGGGAGCCATCTTGGCAACCTTGCATGACATCATCATGATTGTAGGGTTCTTTTCCCTTTTCGACTGGGAATTCGACCTGACCGTGCTGGCAGCAGTGTTGGCCATCATGGGATACTCACTGAATGACACAATCGTCGTTTTCGACAGGATACGGGAAAACTTCAGGAAGGTCCGTCGCGCAGACACGATACAGGTCGTGAACCTGTCAATCAACGAAACCCTCAGCAGGACCCTGATGACATCCTTTCTAACCTTGCTGACCGTTCTGGCAATGGCCCTATGGGGAGGACAGGCCCTGCATTATTTCTCGCTTGCCTTGATTATTGGCATCGTCGTTGGAACCTACTCTTCGATATATGTTGCAAGCGCGCTGACTGTCTGGCTTGGCATTAGCCGGGCAGACATGCTGGTATCCGAAAACGACAGCACCACAGACAATAGGCCTTGACCAGACGCCACCCCCGAGGTTCCAGAGGTTCAAATGGCTTCCATCAAATGGGTATTGGCGTTGCCAATCGGCCTCCTGCCCACCATCAGCCTTGGTGACTCTCCCGATTCGAACGTGCACCTTGACCTCACGCATACTTGGGCTGGATATTTTGCACTGACTACCATCACGCTGGCCTACATCTTCGCCATGCTTGAGGATGTGACATACCTACGGAAGTCCAAGCCCATGCTGCTGGGAGCCTCCATGATATGGATAGCCATTCTTGTCACCTATCGCCAGCATGGGGGCACCCACATTGCCGTCAAAGCATTCGAGGAGAACCTGCTTGCCTACATGGAATTGCTGCTGTTCATCATGGTGTCAATGACATACCTGAACGCCATGGAAGACATGAAGGTTTTTGACGCCTTGCGCATCAGGTTGGTGCAGCTTGATCTGAGCTACAGAGCCTTGTTCTGGGTTACCGGAATACTTATATTCCTGATCTCAAGCGTCATAAATGGCTTGACCGCAGGACTCTTGATGGGTGCAGTCATTGTCGCAGTAGGCAGGGATAATCCAACATTCGTCTCTCTGGCCTGCATCAATGTCGTGGTGGCCTGCAACGCTGGTGGCTCCTTCAGCCCCCTGGGCGGCATCTCAACGCTGTTCGTATGGCAAGGCAACGTCTTGAAGTTCACACAATTCCTGACCCTGTTCTTGCCCTGCCTGATCAACTTTCTTATCCCTGCCACCCTTATGAGCATGGCTGTCCCTCCAGGCAAGCCCGATATATCTATTGAGCATATCGAGCTACCCCGAGGCACAAAACGGATCATCTCGCTATTTGGCCTGACGATCGCACTGACCGTCATCTTCAATATGGCTCTCGAACTACCGCCGGTTGCCGGCATGATGGCCGGATTTTCGCTATTGCAGTTTTTCGAGTTCTACCTGATGAAGACCGCCCACCAGGAATTGGGGGATATGCCGAATATCACGACAGAATTCCTGGAAGAGGAGCAACGCAAGCGCAGTTATGCTATATTCGAAAAGGCAGGTCGCCTGGAGTGGGATACATTGCTGTTTTTTTACGGTGCCATGATGGGCATTGGGGGACTCGGCTTCATTGGCTATCTGGATATGGCTTCAAGCTGGCTCTATGGGCAGCATAGCGTCACTTTGGCCAATATCCTGATTGGCCTCTCATCCGCCTTCGTTGACAATGGAACACTGATGTTCGCGGTGTTATCGATGCGCCCGGATTTGTCGCAAGGACAATGGCTGCTGGTCACCCTTACCCTGGGTGTCGGTGGCAGTCTGCTGGCCATTGGCTCAGCTCCCGGCATAGGGCTCTTGGGCCTGAGCAAAGGCAAGTACACTTTCGCCAGCCACATGAAGTGGTGCCCGGCCATACTCCTCGGCTACCTTGCCGCCATAGGCACGCATTTCCTGGTGAACGCCAGATACTTCTAATGGGGACCTTGCGAAGCTGGATGGGCAGGGTTGCTCCATACGCCTGGGGATTGGCGTCCCCCCTTATCTGTACGCTGGTCAGCTGGCCCTTTGGAAGCCTCTTGGGATCGGCCAGCATTCTTCTGATCTACTTGCTAGGCGTTTTTCTGGTGGCCAGCCGCTTTGGACGTGGCCCTTCGATTGTCGCATCTTTGCTAA
>NZ_BAAHXD010000093.1:0-2422 GCF_054657115.1 Methyloparacoccus murrellii
TTGAAAAGTTTCCAGGGAAGAGCGCCGAATAGTTTCCAGATGAGCGCTAGGGTGATTGGGGTGTGATGCTCCTTTTGCGTTGCTTGAAACGATAGGAGTCATTGCCCGTTTCCAGGATGTCGCAGTGGTGGGTGATGCGGTCCAGCAGGGCCGTGGTCATCTTGGCATCCCCGAACACCTGCACCCACTCGGCAAAGTTGAGATTGGTGGTGATGATCAAGGACGTCTTTTCATAGAGCTTACTGACCAGATGGAACAGTAAGGCACCCCCGGAGGCAGGGAACGGCAGGTAGCCCAGCTCATCGAGAATGATGGCGTCCATGTGGACGAGTTGTTTGGCCAGGTTACCTTCGCGACCTTGCTGCTTTTCCCGGTCCAGTTGGTTGACCAGGTCGACGGCGTTGAAGAACCGCACCCGCTTGCCCTGATGGATAGCGGCGATGCCCAAAGCGGTGGCCAGGTGGGTTTTACCGGTTCCGGTGCCACCGACCAGAATCACGTTGTGCGCTTCCGCCATGAAGCCGGCCGTGGCGAGTTGTTCGACCCGATGCTGTGCCAACGGCGTTTCATGCCAGTTGAAGTTCAACAAGTCGCGATGGATCGGAAAGCGAGCGGCCCTGAGTTGATAGTTGAGGCTGTGTGATTGCCGATACGCTTGTTCAGCGGCGATCAACCGGTCCAACCAGACTTCGGGTATCACGGGCTTTTGTTGATGACCGAACTCGGCCAGCCATTCACTCCAGGCAGCGGCCATGCCATAGAGATGCAAGGCCTTGAGGTCGACTACGCGATCAATGGACATAGGTCACCCCCCGTAAGCTGTCGTAGCGGCTGCAATCGGCGACCGGTTCCAGCGTCAGTTGCGGTATCGACGCACCGGCGGGTTCAAGGGTTTTCGGCCTCGATGCCTCGGTCAGTCGCTGCATGGCATTGACCACCACGGCAGCGCAGATCACGCCGGACTGCAACGTCAACTCACAGGCCACTTCCAGGGTTTCCAATCCGCTGTCCCCAAGCGTGCGCGCCATCAGCAGGAGCTCGACAAAGGCGCGATCGCCCTTGTCCTGCTTCAGAATGCGGTCTCGCACGACTTTGATGGGAACGGGCAGATCCCACTGGACGAAGGGTGCCCCGTGGCGCAGGGCGCCGGGTTTGCGCTCGATCACGGGGAGGTAATGCCAGGGATCACAAATCAGCTGACCGCGACCGAAGCAACGAGCATGGTCAGCCACGATGTCATCGTTGGCCACCATGCGGACTCGGTCAGCGGAGAGACGGACCGAGACCACCTGATTAGCCCATTGGGCCGGTACGCTGTAGCGGTTCCGGTCAGCCGACACCAGGCATTGGGAACTGACCCGGCGCATGTCATCGACATGCCCGTCGAAACGGGCCGTGACGGGAATCAGACAGCCCTGTTCTTCAGCAAAGCACGCCGCGATAGTACGTGAAGCCTGTTCCGGGTGAGCGCGTCGAGCCAATTCCTCACAACGCTGAGCCAGCCAGACATTGAGTTCAACCAAACTGTCGAAATGCGGTGTCGGCGTGAACAGCCATTCGCGCACGTTACCGACCTGATTCTCCACTTGTCCTTTTTCCCATCCCGATTCAGGGGTACAGGCGACCGGTTCAAACAGGTAATGGCTGGCCAGGGCCATGAACCGTCGGTTGAAGCGACGCTCCTTCCCCAGGAATATCGTGTCCACCACCGTTTTGAGGTTGTCATAGACCATGCGCTTGGGGGCGCCGCCAAAGAACGCAAACGCCTGAATATGGGCATCCAGCACCATTTCCTGGGTCTCGCGTGGGTAGGCGACGACGAACATCTTCCGGCTGTAGCTCAGGCGGAAATGCGCCACCTTCACGACGTGCTCGACACCGCCGATGACCACGGTCTCATGACTCCAGTCGAACTGGCAGGTGTCCCCCGGGGAGAACACCAACGGCACAAACACTTGCGTGACTTTCGGTGTTTCGGTGCGTGCGCTCTTCCACACCTTCACAAAGCGTTGAACGGAGGAATAGCCGCCGCGATAGCCCTCCACCTGTAATCGCTCAAACAGACGTTGGGCGGTATGGCGACGTTTCCTGGGCAGGGATGCATCAAACTCCAACCACTCCCTTAACCGATCCCGATAGGGACCCAGTTGGGGATAGGGTTGCTGCTTGCGGGTGGGATAGACCGGGTCGCCCTCGGTCTGTAGATGCTTTCTGACCGTCGGTCGGGATAGATGAAAGCGCCTGGCCAGTTCGCTGATTTTGACCTTCTCAACAAAATGCAGGCGCCGCAGTTCGGCAATGAGTTCCACTCTGATCACTCCAGGTTACTCCGGCTAAAAGCCGGGCATTGAACGACCTGGGGTGGAAAGTTTTCAACGCTCTTTTCCCCAGGACCCTGGAAAGTTTTTCACGCCGTTTTGCA
>NZ_BAAHXD010000094.1:0-2416 GCF_054657115.1 Methyloparacoccus murrellii
GGCGTCGATCTCCCCTGGCTGGACGAGGTGGTGAGGGCCAAGCGGCCGCAACGGTTGCCGACCGTGCTGACGCCGGACGAGGTGGCGCGGCTGCTGGCCTGCCTGGAGGGGACGCAAGCACTGATGGCGAGATTGTTATACGGTACCGGCATGCGCCTGATGGCGTGTCTGCGGTTACGGGTGAAGGATGTGGACCTGAGTTGGCGAGAAATCACGATTCGGGAGGGTAAGGGCAACAAAGACCGTATGACGATGGTACCCGTGGCCCTGCTTCCGGCTCTGGAACAACACCTGGAGCAGGTTCGCGAACTGTGGCGGCGGGACCGGGCGGCGGATTTACCCGGGGTGCAATTGCCGGATGCCCTGGAGCGCAAGAAACCCGGGGAGGAAAAAACGCTAGCTTGGTTCTGGTTATTTCCGGGTCGGGAACTGTCGATGGACCCGCGTTCAGGCATACGCCGCCGTCATCACGCCCATGAACAGGGCATTCAGCGCGCCATCAAGCGAGTGGTGCTGGCGGCGGGCATCGTCAAACCCGCCAGTACCCCTACCCTGCGGCATTCCTTCGCGACCCACCTGCTGGAATCGGGGCAAGATATTCGTACCGTGCAGGAGTTGCTGGGCCATTCGGACGTCAAGACCGCGATGATCTATACCCACGTGCTGAATCGAGGCCCCTTGGGCGTCGTCAGTCCGCTGGATCGGTTGCCAGCGCCGCACTAGCGGCGAGTCCAGGCTTTCAAGAACCCACAAGCGCCTTGTAGTGCGCGATTCCCGCCTCGCGTTCAGCCCTGAAGAAAAAATGCTTGATCGGCCGGGCGTATAACGGTCGCGCCCCGGCGTTGGCTGTGCGGCAGACCGCCGCTACGCAACGCCCACCGGGGCATGGGGCGGGCGTTGCGTTCCGGGGCGATGCTTAGCGCGGGTTTTGCAGCGCGGCGATGCGTTCTTCCAGCGGCGGATGGCTCAGGAACAGCTTCTGCCAGCCCCAGCGCCGCCGCTGATGCCGAAGGCGGCCACAGTTCGCCGGGCAGGTCAGGGTGGTCATGGGCGCGTTGCAGGGCGCGTAGCGCATCCACCATCTTGGTGCGGCCGGCCAGTTGCGCCCCGCCCGCATCGGCACGGAACTCCCGCCAGCGCGAGAACCACATGGGCGCCTCGAATAACCCGAGGTTTTCAGTGAATCCCATCGCGCAATGATGACGGCGACCGAGTTCGGTCCCATTTCTCTGGCAACCCACCGTGTTTTTCGGCGGGGTTGCCCCGTTTTTGCCTCGAATCGCCCCGGGCGGCGGCGATTCGGCCCCTTTCGGGCGTCAGAAGGCCTCGACTCCGGCCCTCCGGAAGTCGACCAGCCGCTTCAGGTTGTAGCCGGCGGCCATCATCGTCATCGCAAAGCGCGCCCGCGCCTGACCGATGGTGCGCAGCAACTTGCCACCCATCTGCTCGAGGGCGCCGAACACGTGCTCGACCCGGGCGCGCGTTTTGGCGATGCGCGGGTTACGCCGCTGCTGGCACTCGGACAGCGGCTTGTTACGCTTGCCCTTCCGCTGGATCTGATTCCAGAAGCCCTTCTCTCTGAGCCAGGCTTCACGCGCCTCGGACGGGTAGCCCCGGTCGGCATAGACGTCCCGACTCGTGTTGCCCGCATCGAAGACGTTGTCGAAGTGCTGGCTGTCGTGCGTACTCGCCGTGTCGGTCTCGATCCGGCGGATGATCTTGTATTTCTTGTCGACGTTGATCGAGCGCTTGTAGCCGAAGTGGCGCTTGCCGTGCGTCTTGGTCCAGGTCGCGTCGATGCCCTTCTGGCGCCGCTTCGCAGGCTTCCCGTCGGCGGGCATCGCACCTTGCTCGAGCAATTCCTTCTCGCCTCGGCGCTTGTGCTGCTTGGGGGCGGGGACCAAGGTGGCGTCGATGATCTGACCGCCGCGCGCGATGAAACCCTTCTTGAGCAGCTGCGCCGAGACGCCGTCAAAGAGCGCCTTGGCACCGGCTGCACCGATCCGGTTCTCGAAGGTCCATACCGTGGTGCGGTCCGGGACATGGGTCGTGTTCGCCAGTCCGCAGAAGTGCTTGTGGCTCATCCGGTCGAGCAACGGGTACTCCATCGGCTCGTCGGACAGGTTGTACAGACGCTTGAGCACCAGGATCCGCACCATCGTCTCGGTCGGGTACGGCGGACGCCCGCCCTGCGCGCTCACCGGGCGCGGCGCAACCTTATCCACCTCGGCCGCCAACGACGCAAAGTCGATGTGCGAGTCGATGTCGGCCAGCGGGTCGATCTTCTTGCGGTGATGCTCGTCGGCGAACAGGTCGGTCTTGATAGCGCGACGCGGTTTCATCGGTGCAGGCTGCAGGGTTAAGGACGTCGTAATGTTACCAAGACCGGGCGAGGCGGAGGTTCTTCGAGGCGCCC
>NZ_BAAHXD010000095.1:0-2402 GCF_054657115.1 Methyloparacoccus murrellii
TCTGACAAATCTTGCCAGAAAACTCAAAACAAACATCTACGCCCTGAAAAAAGACTTCTTTCCGAGTACATGAGGAAGGAGCTTAAAAATCCATCAATACCCTTTTCTTTCGTTTGACTAAAAATCATTAAAGCCGGGGTTCTGCGGAAGCTTCCACTTCTTGCGTAAGTCCCAAAATATAACATCAAAGATGAATTTATCGAATGCCTCTCTTGACTAGATAGTTAATACCAGTCAATCAAGACAAAACAGGCATCATGCATCCTATAAATGCACCGAGCCAATACCACATGTGCCGTCAAATATTTCAAGAGGTCTCTTCATTAAAGTCTAGCCAAGAGACCTCGGCAAAGACGACGGATATCGGAAATCAATGAAGCCTCATGCACAGATTCCACATAGAATGCCTCAGCCAACCTATTCCTACCCAAGTATAAACCTCGATAACTGTTTAACCCGTTTGTGCAGCGCACATAATCGCCACAGTCAAGCACTGTATGATGGGCAGACAGCGCCCGCCACTTAAGCTCGGCTACGTCGGTAATATCTACGACATGGCTTGCCGGAAGTGGTGCCCAAGTTTCATAGTATATCAATCGTCGGACACTAGGACAGACTCTGCTGCATCTATCTATGCAATAGCTGATGCGAATATGATCTCTATGATAGTCCATTGGGGAAGGCAAGAAGACCCAATCGGGTTCATAACCCCTCAAGATAGCGCCAATCCTGTTTATAGCCTGATGATTGACTTCAAACCCGCCATCTTCAAAATCGAGCAATACGGCGTCATCGATACCCAAGATAGTCAGCGCCTTCAGAAACTCAAGCCGTCGAGCTTTATCTGATCCCGGAGGCAGTCCACCGGCGCCAGAACCATCGGTGACCAACACGACCTTAACAGGGCAGATCGCTGCAAGCTGCGCCAAGGTTCCACCACAACCGATGGTTTCGTCATCTGGATGAGGGGCAAAAACTAAGGCTCGTTTCGCCTGATGCAGATCAAGCTGTGTTGGCAGCCGGCACAGCGGCAGATCGACCATTTTCCGAAGAAAAAATCTACGATTGAAGATAGACATCGGCATACGCAGCAGCAACATGATCACCATCTGGCCACTGAGCTACATGGCGCTTACCTCGCTCAGCCCAATACCTGCGCAATCTCTCATCCTCAATAAACTTGGCCAAGCAGAATTCCAGCTGAGCGCAGTCCTGATTAATCAGATATGCGCCTTCACCAACCACCTCAGGTACTGCCGCAGCAGCTGTGCATATTGCCGGCAATCCGGCGCACAAAGCCTCAAGGTTAGCCAAGCCAAAGGATTCAGATATAGAGGTACTTACATAAATATCCGCAGCGCCCAAGTACAAACTGGTATCAGAAGTAGAGTAAATACTGAAGCGATGACGAAGCTCACCATTCCGGGCTTGCACAAGCAAGGGATCAATATCTCCATCACCCAAGATCACGAGACGGAGATGGCGATATCTCTGCGCCAAATCGTTGCAGGCCTTCAACAAGCGGTCAAATCTCTTTAACGGCACGACACGCCCTACACCCACTACAACGATGTCATCCTTCCCCCAATGCAACAGTTTTCTGGCTTCAAGTTTATCGATCTGAGCGACGTCAGGCCGCGCATGAGGTATGACATGCCAGTGAGCTGGCACAGAATCCAACTTCAAGTCCGTCATCAGCTGACACATAGCAAGCCGTGTTGGCGTGATTACCCAGGCAGCCCTTTTTAAGACGAGATACTCTATACTTTTTAATACCCATTGAGCGAATGGCCCCTGCTTAAGCCCATCAACCCGAGCAGCCCTCGCATAACTACCAAACCCATGCTGAGTGACACCCCATCGATGGACTCTCTTTGATGGATGCGAAAGCATATACAACAGATAACCCACCGCAATCCAGGGATCGTGCATATGAACATAGCGATAGCCTTCATTTACTGCTAGCTTAGCCGCAAAAAATCCCATATGAAGCCGCTCGCCCCACGCCCATATCAAAGCACAGGATTCTGGAGATTTTCGAATGAAAGGGAATCTTATCAAGCACCCCAAGAACCGGGCCCTTGAGGCGATATTGCTGGCAGAGAGATCACTCTGACAAACATAGCGCAAGTCAAAGCCATTTGCCACTAACGGCCTATTCAGAGCCATGATGCTGCGCCCCAAGCCATATTTTCGATCGGCCTCCTGCTCACGAGTCACCATCAATATCTTGTGAGTTTTGGCGGCGGCCATCAAGATGCTTGACTCATTCCCACCCATACCCATAGTAGCGCATAAGATCCTTATCTAGGCGGGAGTTTATAATTTCAATAGCGGCTCTTGATAGACCTAAGCGCCAACCCCCCTGAAGATAGTAGTCACGAAAAGCATAATAATTACCA
>NZ_BAAHXD010000096.1:0-2318 GCF_054657115.1 Methyloparacoccus murrellii
GCATGACCTACAATTAGCACGGCGGTTGGACCGGGGTTATTGTCTGGAGGATGGTCGGTTGCGGGGGATATCGGCGGGGGGGTAGGGGGCGTCCCCGTTGTGTTGCGGTGGTATGGAGCAGCATCCATCGTGACAAACGTCGGGACAAAGAAAAGCCCCCGGCCAGAGACTGGACGGGGGCTTTTGGATATGGAGCCTGGCAGTTCCCTACTTTCGCACAGGTATCTGCACTATCATCGGCGCTAAGCGGTTTCACTTCCGAGGTCGGGATGGGATCGGGTGGTTCCCGCTTGCTCTGGCCACCAGGCAAACTGGTTGGAACGAGCCATCGTTCACACAATCATGGCTCTTCACTTGAAAACGTACACGGCAGCGTTTGGTGTCAAACACCCACACCGTTTGGGTGTTATATGGTCAAGCCTCACGGGCAATTAGTACGGGTTAGCTTCGTCCATTACTGAACTTCCACACCCCGCCTATCAACGTCGTAGTCTTCAACGGCCCTTCAGGGGACTCGAGGTCCCAGGGAGATCTCATCTTGGGAGGGGCTTCCCGCTTAGATGCTTTCAGCGGTTATCCTGTCCGAACATAGCTACCCGGCAATGCGATTGGCATCACAACCGGAACACCAGCGGTTCGTTCACTCCGGTCCTCTCGTACTAGGAGCAACTTCCCTCAAATCTCCAACGCCCACGGCAGATAGGGACCGAACTGTCTCACGACGTTCTAAACCCAGCTCGCGTACCACTTTAAATGGCGAACAGCCATACCCTTGGGACCGGCTACAGCCCCAGGATGTGATGAGCCGACATCGAGGTGCCAAACACCGCCGTCGATATGAACTCTTGGGCGGTATCAGCCTGTTATCCCCGGAGTACCTTTTATCCGTTGAGCGATGGCCCTTCCATACAGAACCACCGGATCACTAGGACCTACTTTCGTACCTGCTCGACTTGTGGGTCTCGCAGTTAAGCGCGCTTTTGCCCTTACACTCTTTGCACGATTTCCGACCGTGCTGAGCGCACCTTCGTGCTCCTCCGTTACACTTTGGGAGGAGACCGCCCCAGTCAAACTACCCACCATACACGGTCCCCGATCCGGATCACGGACCTAGGTTAGAACTCCAAATTCGCCAGGGTGGTATTTCAAGGTTGCCTCCACCAGAACTAGCGTCCCGGTTTCGCAGGCTCCCACCTATCCTACACAAGCGGATTCAAAGTCCAGTGTAAAGCTGTAGTAAAGGTTCACGGGGTCTTTCCGTCTAGCCGCGGGTACACTGCATCTTCACAGCGATTTCAATTTCACTGAGTCTCGGGTGGAGACAGTGTGGCCATCGTTACGCCATTCGTGCAGGTCGGAACTTACCCGACAAGGAATTTCGCTACCTTAGGACCGTTATAGTTACGGCCGCCGTTTACCGGGGCTTCGATCAAGAGCTTCGCTTGCGCTAACCCCATCAATTAACCTTCCGGCACCGGGCAGGCGTCACACCCTATACGTCCACTTTCGTGTTTGCAGAGTGCTGTGTTTTTAATAAACAGTCGCAGCCACCATTTTATTGCAACCTCCGTCAGCTCCATCCGCGAGGGACTTCACCTACCAGAGGCGTACCTTCTCCCGAAGTTACGGTACCATTTTGCCTAGTTCCTTCACCCGAGTTCTCTCAAGCGCCTTGGAATTCTCATCCTGCCCACCTGTGTCGGTTTTGGTACGGCCACCTGCAACCTGAAGCTTAGAGGTTTTTCTTGGAAGCTTGGCATCAATCACTTCGGCTGAATTGCTTCAGCACCGTCATCACATCTCGGCATTGACTCCCCGGATTTGCCTAAGGAATCTGCCTACCTGCTTAAACCGGGACATCCAACACCCGGCTGACCTAGCCTTCTCCGTCACCCCATCGCAGTTGCAGCTGGTACCGGAATATTAACCGGTTTTCCATCGACTACGCCTTTCGGCCTCGCCTTAGGTGCCGACTGACCCTGCGCCGATTAGCGTTGCGCAGGAAACCTTGGGCTTTCGGCGAACGGGTTTTTCACCCGTTTTGTCGTTACTCATGTCAGCATTCGCACTTCCGATACCTCCAGCAGACCTCTCGATCCACCTTCACAGGCGTACGGAACGCTCCTCTACCACTTGCCAAAGGCAAGTCCGCAGCTTCGGTACATGGCTTAGCCCCGTTGAATCTTCCGCGCAGGCCGACTCGACCAGTGAGCTATTACGCTTTCTTTAAAGGATGGCTGCTTCTAAGCCAACCTCCTGGCTGTCTATGCCTTCCCACATCGTTTCCCACTGAGCCATGATTTTGGGACCTTAGCTGG
>NZ_BAAHXD010000097.1:0-2224 GCF_054657115.1 Methyloparacoccus murrellii
GACCCCTCGTTCCGTACCCGCAGCCTGGAAAAGGCCAAGTCGGAACTGGTCGCGGCATTGGGTGGCGAGTTCGACCGGGACTTGATCGAGGAAGCGGCTACCCGCTTCGTGCGAACCGTCAAATCCGCCGAGGACGCCAGTACCGATACCGAAGAGGTGTCCGCCGCCAGCGAGGAGGCAGCGGAAGATGGCAAGCGAGCAGAAAAACAACTGGCCGTGGCGCCCTGGGTGAAGAATGAGATCCGGGAAATCTGCCGCATCCTCAAGGAAGTCAAGGCACAAGGATTGAGCGACGAAGAAAAGGAAAAAGCACTCAAAAAAGTTGGCAAGTCGGTCGGCAAAGGCAAGGATAAACGGACACTGACCAAGGAGGATTGCCTTGCCATGGCGTTGAGCGACAAGATCGCCAAGCGCTTGGAAGAATCGGCGGAATTGATTTGGAGCGCCATAGGCGACGCGCTCGATATCGCGCTTTTTGGCCGCATGGCGACTTCCGGCCTGATGACCAGCGTCGATGGTGCCATGGCGGTAGCTCATGTCATCACCACCCATGCTGTCGAGCCACAGGATGTGGATTGGTTCACCGCCGTGGATGATTTGACGGAGGACTCTGGCGACAAGGGCGCCGGCCACCTCAATACCCAGCAATTCTCCGCCGGCGTCTTCTACCGCTACGCCAGCCTCAATCTCAAGCAATTGCAGGTGAACCTGGGGCTGATCGGCGACATGAAAGCGTCCGAAACCCCAGAAACCCGCGCCCGCGCCCTGGATATCGCCAAGCACTTGTTCCATATGCTGGCGACCGTCGTGCCCTCCGCCATGCAAGGACGCCACGCGGCGTTCAATCTGGCGGATTTCGCCATCGTCAGCTTTTCCGACCAACCGATTTCCCTCGCCAACGCCTTTGAAACCCCCATTCAGCGTGGGCGTAACGGCGGCTATCTCTCGCCCTCGATGGTGGAACTCGCTGAATACTGGCGGCGCTTGAACTCGGCCTATAGCCTCGACGAAACAGCGGCGGCGTTCCGGTTCGTCACGGAACCCTGGGAAAACGAAACGAAAAAGCCCTGGCCGAAGGGCTTGACCGCCTTGAGTACCTTGGCCGAACTGGAAAACTGGATCGACAACGACGGCCATGCCGAAGGAAACGGCGATGCCTAGCTTCCTCATCCTGAAACTCGATGGTCCCATGCAGGCCTGGGGTGACCACACTTTTGAGGATTTCCGGCCCAGCCGCGATTTTCCTACCCGTAGCGCCCTGCTGGGCTTGCTTGCCGCCTGCCTGGGGATCGAGCGCGAGGACACGGAGGCCCAGGCTCAATTGGCAGGAAGCGTGGAATTCACCGTCCGAGCGGATGCGAAAGTGATGCGGCCAGAACTGCCGGAGCGCGAAGGCAAGCTCGTTCCCCGGCAATCGATACGGCTGGCTGATTTCCATACGGTGCTAGAGGCGCGGCTGGTGAAGCGGGAAGCCAGTGGACTGCCGAAAGCGAACCCCAATCCCGTGGTTTCACGCCGCGAATATCTCTATGACGCTCATTTCACCGTCGCGGTCGGCCAGCGCGAACCAGCCACTTACCCGCTGGAATCCATCGCCGCCCATCTGCGGAAGCCCGTCTATACCCCGAGCCTGGGGCGGCGCTCCTGTCCCCTGGCGCGCCCACTGCTGGATGCCGAAAACGTTCTGATTGAAGCAGAAAGCGGCGTCGCAGCCCTGGCGCAAGTCTTGCCCCTGGGCGGGCTGATTTACGCCGAAACCGATGTCCAAGCACGCAATCCCATCGTAGTCCGCGACTTACCCATGCATAGGAATAAGCGAATGTTCACCACCCGCAAAGTGTACGTCCACAAACAACCGGAGGCCGCCGATGTTCATCAGTCGGATTGAAGTGGACTGGGCCAAGGCGCGGAACCCTTACGATCTGCACCGGGCAGTGTGGACGCTGTTTCCAGGACAAGAAAAGGAGCCGCGCAAAAAGCTGGATGAAGAACGCCAGGGATTCCTGTTCAGGGTCGATGACAGTCGCACCGGACACGCGGCCCGCCTCCTGGTGCAATCTCAAACCGCGCCTCGAATCGTAGGGCAGGGTGCCCGGTCGCTGGGATCGCGGGAATTTGACCCACAGCCGTCGGAAGGCCAGCAACTGGAATTCTTGCTCACAGCCAATCCGGTCAAAACCATCACCGACCAATATTCCGATACCAAACCGGGTAAAAAACCTAA
>NZ_BAAHXD010000098.1:0-2214 GCF_054657115.1 Methyloparacoccus murrellii
AGTTTTCGCAAGCTTCGGCAACCTGATCGGCAACACTGTCTGTGAAGCCGTTGATCAGGGTCTGATCGCCAAGTAAGCGGAAAACCGGCGGCCCGCCGGCTGCAAGGCCACGGTCTTGCGGACGACGGGCCCCGGCCACTGGTTTGGGCGGCGGGCCACCGCCGCCCGAACGACAACAAAAGCAACCTTTGGAGGTATACATGAGCGCACTTAACTCAGCCGTACGGTCCCATGCCGAAGCGGTGTCAGTGTCCCGGACCGTCGACTGGCTGGGCCTGTTCGTCTTCTTCTTCGTCGTCTGTGGTTCCTACCACATTCACGCCATGCTCACCATGGGTGACTGGGACTTCTGGTCCGACTGGAAAGACCGTCGTCTGTGGGTCACCGTCACCCCGATCGTACTGGTCACCTTCCCGGCTGCTGTCCAGTACTTCCTGTGGGAACGCTTCCGTCAGCCGTGGGGTGCCACCCTCTGCGTACTGGCCCTGCTGTTCGGTGAATGGGTCAACCGGTACTTCAACTTCTGGGGCTGGACCTACTTCCCCGTCAACTTCGTCTTCCCGGCGATCCTGACCCCGGGTGCGATCCTGCTCGACACCGTACTGCTCCTGTCCGGCAGCTACCTGTTCACCGCCATCATCGGCGCCATGGGCTGGGGCCTCATCTTCTACCCGGGCAACTGGCCGATCATCGCCCCGCTGCACGTACCGGTGGAATACAACGGCATGCTGATGTCCATCGCCGACATCCAGGGCTACAACTACGTACGTACCGGCACCCCCGAGTACATCCGTATGGTAGAGAAGGGCACCCTGCGTACCTTCGGTAAGGACGTCGCACCGGTATCCGCCTTCTTCTCGGCCTTCATGTCCATCCTGATCTACTTCATGTGGCATTTCGTAGGCCGCTGGTTCGCCAACGTCCGCTTCATCAAGCAGTCCTAAGAGACGGCCGAACCCACGAACGACAACGACCGCCCGGCATATTCCGGCGCGGTACACCCGAAAACTCGAGAGAGGAAGAACCATGAAACTACTCAAAGACCGGATCGCCAAATGGTCCATGGTCAGCCTGCTGACCGCCTTTGCCGCGACCAGCTTCTACGCCCCGAATGCCGCTGCCCACGGTGAAAAGTCCCAGGCCGCCTTCATGCGTATGCGTACCATCCACTGGTACGACCTGAAGTGGTCCAAGGAAAAGGTCAAGGTCAACGAAACTGTCGAAATCACCGGCAAGTTCCACGTCTTCGAAGGTTGGCCCGAGACCGTTGACGCACCGGAATCGGCGTTCCTGAACATCGGTATCCCCGGTCCCGTGTTCATCCGCAAGGAATCCTACATTGGTGGCCAGCTGGTGCCGCGTTCGGTCCGTCTGGAAATCGGCAAGACCTACGACTTCAAGGTCGTCCTCAAGGCACGTCGTCCGGGTGACTGGCACGTCCACACCATGATGAACGTCGAAGGCGGCGGTCCGATCATCGGCCCGGGCAAGTGGATCACCATCGAAGGCTCCATGGGCGAGTTCAAGAACCCGCTCACCACCCTGACCGGTCAGACCATTGACCTTGAGACCTACAACCTCGAGAACACCTACTTCTGGCACGCCTTCTGGTATGCCTTCGGCCTGGCCTGGATCATCTACTGGATCCGCCGTCCGGTGTTCCTGCCCCGCTTCCTGCTGGTCAACGCTGGCCGTGCCAACGAACTGGTTTCCGGCACCGACCGCAAGATTGGCATGGGCTTCGCAGCCGCCACCCTGCTGATCGTCATCTTCGCGATGTCGACCGCCAACAGCAAGTACCCGATCACCATCCCGCTGCAGGCGGGCACGATGCGTGGCATGAAGCCGGCGGTTGACGAGAAGTCCACCATTGCCGTCAAGGTAGAAGACGCAACCTACCGCGTTCCGGGCCGTGCAATGCGCATGAAGCTGACCATCACCAACAACGGTGACAAGGCTGTCCGTCTGGGTGAGTTCTACACCGCCTCCGTTCGTTTCCTGGACTCCGACGTCTACAAGGACACCACCGGCTATCCGGAAGACCTTCTGGCGGAAGACGGTCTGGAAGTCAGCGACAACAGCCCGATCGCTGCGGGTGAGACCCGCACCGTTGAGGTGACCGCATCCGACGCGGCGTGGGAAGTGTATCGTCTGTCCGACATCATCTACGATCCGGACAGCCGCTTCGCCGGTCTGCTGTTCTTCTTCGATGCA
>NZ_BAAHXD010000099.1:0-2184 GCF_054657115.1 Methyloparacoccus murrellii
AGCAGAATGACGATCATGAGGCCGGCGTTGTTGCGCATGAGCCGGTCGGCCTTTCCCATCAGGTCGGCATGCAGCATGGAAATGCCGAACACCCAGCCCGGCTGTCCGGGAATGGGGTTGAAGGTCATCAGGAAGCGGGTTCCGTCAGGCCGCAGGTAACTGCCCATGCCCGGCTTTCCCCCCGCCAGCTGGCGGGCGATGACATCCAGCCCCTGGAAGCCCGGTGGCGACTCCAGCAGGTTCAGCTTCAGGCGCAGGTTGGGATCGGGATGGGCCACGACCCGGCCGCTGGGGTCCGAAACCCAGCCAAAGCCACGCTCGCCGATGCGGATGGAGCCGGCGATGTCCGACAGCGTATTGAGCAGCACAGTGGCGGCCAGCAGCCCAACGCGCCCCCGTGCCGGGTCATCGACGGCATGCGCCACGACCAGCACCGGCGCGCCGGTGGCCTTGGATATCAGCGGATTGCTGAGCACACCTTGCTTGCCCTGCTCGATGATCGCATGCCAGTAGTCCCGGTCCAGCACGCTGCCGGTGGCATCGGTGCTGGTGAAGAAGCGCCCGTGGGTATCGGCGAAGAAAATCATCTCGAAGTCGGGATTGTAGGTAGGCGCCCGCTGGATCATGTCCCGACGGATGGCCTCGATATCGCCGGAACGCATCACATCGCGTTCCGCCATGATCCGGACCTCGTTGGCGTATCCGTTCATCAGCCGCCCGAGCTCGGCTGACCGGGCCTTGACAACCTCCATGCCGAATTCGCGGGTCAGCGGGATGAGTGTGTCGCGGATCTGCAGGTAGATCACGATGCCGAGCAAGGTCAGCAACACGGTCAGGGTCGTCCCGAATCCGAGCAGCATCCTCGCCTTGATCGATTTCATCCTGAACATGGCTGTATCATCATCATGCGATGGGGTTGCTGGATCTTGGGCATCATCCGGACACTCGCCGATGCAGCCCACCTCGGCAAGGCGGGGAGATCTCTGGCCATGACGAACCGGTGCTTTTGTGTCCGACGGATATTGGTCACCCTCACCTGAATTTATATGACTCATCGCCGAGCACAAAGCCAGCATGAGCGAGACACACCGGGCTTGAAAACAGGGCACGCGAGAAAACCGATCCGCCAACCCGCCGCACTTGTCTATCTGGCAATGGCCGGGTTCATGGGGATGCTGCCGCCCATCGCCCTGGCGGACTCCCCGCCCACGACAAATCTGTCGGAGGCCATCGTCCCACCGGCCCGGTTGCCGGACTGGCAACCCATCTTTCAGGGCGTAGCCTTGTTGCAGGTTACCGCAACAAGGCCACGTCCGCTTCGCCTGCATGTCGCACGCATCGACTCACAGGCCGCCGGCATCGACTTCCTGGTCACGCCCGCCAACGGCAAGGCACCAAAGGACGTCGGCGCGCGCTCGACATCGGAATTCCTGGCAGAGTTCCACTGCCAGGTAGCCATCAACGGCTCGGTCTTCGATACCTTTGCCGAGCATCGCGGGGACCCGATGGACGTGCTCGGCCTGTCCCTGTCTCGGGGTCACCGCTATTCCAAACCCAACCACTGGGACGCCCTGCTCATTGGTGCCGACCGACGCGCCTGGATAGCCCGCTCGCCAGTGGACAGCCGCAAGGCCTGGAACGGACTCAGTGGCTACCATGCCCTGCTGACAGGCGGAGTCAACCGGGGCGACACGACTGCCCGGCATCCGCGGACGGCGGTCGGCGTCAGCCGGGAGGGACGCTACCTATACCTGCTGGTCGCCGATGGCCGGCAACCCGGCTACAGCGAGGGGTTGAGCACGGCCGAGACGGCGGCCTGGCTGAAACGGCTCGGCGCCCATGATGGCCTGAACCTGGATGGCGGTGGCAGCACCACGCTGGTAATCGCGGGAGCCGGGCAGTTGCCGGTAATCGTCAACCGACCCAGCGGACCGCCGCCGGGAAGCGAGCGGCGGGTGGCCAATCATCTGTGCGTATATGCCCGGCGCCTGCCGGAAAATAGCGGAGCGCAGTCATCTCAACCGTGAAGGACACACGCACCATCCTTGCCGCTCGGCGTGACATCGAAAAGTCCTTTCTGAGGGCAAGAGCCTTGCATCGGCTCCGGCCATCATGCCAGATGGCAATTCCGACAAATGGTTGCTCACCGAATATCCTTGTTCACCCTATCCGTTCGTAGCCCAC
>NZ_BAAHXD010000100.1:0-2055 GCF_054657115.1 Methyloparacoccus murrellii
CCGCTACTACCCCGTCGCACCGCGCCGGGCCTATCGCGGACCGTTCCGCGCCACCTCTGCCAGTCCGACGATCCTGGTGGTAGGGACAACGTACGACCCGGCCACACCCTACCCGGATGCGCTCATGCTCACCCACGAATTGGGCAATGCCCGGCTGTTGACGCTGACGGGCGATGGTCACTGCGCCTACCGGCAGGGCAACTCCGCCTGTATCGCGTCCGCGGTGGAAGACTACCTCATCAGCGGCCAAGTACCTCCCGAGGGCAAGCGTTGCCGGCAGGACGCTGCCTTTGCGCAACCGCTGCCCACGGTACAAGGCCAGGCAGCATCACGGACGAACTGGGAGAACCTGGATTTTCTGAGGGTATACCTGAGGGCTATCAGGTAGGCAGAAACCCCTCTTGCGGAACGCCGAGATCATCCACCGGCGCAGCAGCCGTCTCACGGGACGATCGACAAGGCACGGTCCGCCATGGCGACCCTGGAGGGCTTCAGTCGCGGGACGTGCGGCTGTGGTGGCCCGACCCCTGCTGCCCGGTGGCGTATCGCTCAGCCGCATGGTTCCCGAGGCACGCGATATCGGTTTGCAAGGCCTGCATATCGCAGGGGGCATGAAGATCAACAGCCGCGCCGGCGGCAACGAGGGCCAGCCGGCGCCCGCTCGTCATGTGCGGTGCTCCGGGCCTCACATGCCCGGCCGCGCGGGGCGGGGGGAGTTTTGTCACCCCTGGCAGGCCTCAGGGCGGCAGGCTGGAAAAGCCCTGCGGCGCCAGGACGGGCTCGGTGGCGAAATCCTTGGGCAACTCTCCCGTCAGCGTGTCCAGGAAAGCCACCAGCGCGGCGACTTCCTGATCGGTGAGATCCTTGCCAAGCTGTACTTTGCCCATAACGCGTACCGCTTGCGGCAGCGTGGCCACGGAGCCGTCATGGAAATACGGCGGAGTCATGGCGACATTGCGGAGACTCGGCACCTTGAAGCGATACTTGTCGGCGGGTTCCCCGGTATCCGTGAAACGGCCCTCATCGATCGGCTGGCTACCCGTCCGCTTCCAGTAATCCTCGAACACGCCGAAGGTCTGAAAAGACGAACCGCCGATCCCTATGCCGTTGTGACAAGCCGCGCAGCCGAGGTCGATGAAGGTCTTCAAACCGTTTTGTGCTTGGGGCGGGAGTGCCTTGGCATCGCCCTGGAGATAGGCATCGAATGGCGATGGCGTCACCAGTGTGCGCTCGTAAGCCCCGATAGCCTTGCCCCAGTTCTCCGGCGTTACCGGCTCAGGATCGTTCGGGAAGGCTTGTCTGAATTCCGCCGCGTATCCCGGCAGTGCCTTGAGCTTCTGGATGACGGCCACGACGTCGGGATTGCCAAAGCTGGTGCGGCCGGTCAGCGATTTCAGCGCCTGCTCCTCTACGTTCGCGCGGTCACCGATCCAGTGCGCCCTGAACTGAAGCGCGGCGTTCAGTACCGTGGGCGCATTGCGAGCGTTCAACCGATGTTCGACGCCGATCGATCTGGGCAGGGCATCGGTGCCGTACAGGGCCGGGCGGTGGCAGGTCGCGCAACTGACGGTACCGTCCAGGGACAGCCGTGAATCGAAAAACAGCTGTTTGCCCAGTGCCACCCGAGCGGCTGCGGCGGGAAACGCCTCGGTCCTCCTGTGCTCGGGCAGAGGTTGGAACATCTGCTTCACGACAGCCGGCAATGGCGTATCCGGCTCCTGGGCCTGAGCCGTCAAGGCGAGCAAGGACACGGCCCAGGCGGTGCGCCGCGCCCGATGAGTCCAGGATGAAACGGGGCGATACCCGGAGCTGTCGTTGCAAGGCTTGAGTTGACGGTTCATGAGCTGATCCTCTCGAGAGCGGGGCGTGTGATTCCTCGGCCCCACCCGGAGACCGGTATCAGTACCCGGGAGCTCAAGGCAAGGTACCCCTTTGGATGTGTGTGGAACCTGGCCGGACCAGAGCCCGTGCAAAGTTTCCAGCGAGAATGATACCGACCCCGCCCGATAGCGGACCAGCAGCAACTGCCGTGGCGTCGGAAAAATGGGGGGGGCG
>NZ_BAAHXD010000101.1:0-1843 GCF_054657115.1 Methyloparacoccus murrellii
GTCAGTGTCTGGTCTGCAAGGCGAGCTGTGTGATGCCGGCCTGCTGGGCGATGGCGAGGATGGCGGCGGCCTGGCCGTAGCGGACCTGCTCATCGATCTCGAACTGCACGGTCAGGTCCGGCTGGTCGGCCTTGCGCTGGCGGAGCCGGTCCGCCAGGGCGGCGCTGTCGAGTTTTTCCCGGTCCAGGTACAGCTGGCCGGTGCTGTCCAGGCTCACCAGGGTCACCGGCCGCGGCGGTGGCGGTGCCGCCGCCACCGTCTTCGGCAGGTTCACCCCCACCGACTGGGTCAGCAGCGGCGCCGTGACGATGAACACCACCAGCAACACCAGCATCACATCCACCAGCGGCGTCACGTTGATCTCGCTCAGGGCCGCCTGCTCCTCGCGCGGGGAACCGAACGCCATCTCAGGACTCCGCCGGCAGGGCAAAGCCCGTCTTCACGGCCAGATGCAGGAAATCGGTCGCGAAATCCTCCAGCTCCGCCTCGGTCAGCTTCACCTGCCGCAGGAAATAGTTGTAGGCCAGCACTGCCGGGATCGCCGAGGCGATGCCGATCGCCGTTGCGATCAGCGCCTCCCCGATCGGCCCCGCCACCACCTCAAGGCTCGCCGAACCGGTCCGGCTGATGTCCTCCAGCGCATGCATGATGCCCCACACCGTCCCGAACAGACCGATGAACGGCGCCGTGCTGCCGATGCTCGCCAGCATCGTCAGCCCCTGCTCCACCCGATGCCGCTCCTGCTGGATGCGCTGGCGCAGGCAGCGCTCCAGGATATCCTGGCGATCGCCGCTGGACGCCAGACTGGGCGCCGCTCCCGGGGGCGACACCTGCAGCACCTCGAAGCCCGCCTTGGCGATCCGCGCCAGAGGGCCCGGCAAGCCCCCCAGCGCCGCTGCCGCCCCCAGGCTCGGCGCCCGCCAGAACGCCTGGCTGTAGGCCCGGTTATGGCCCCGCAGCCGCCACTGCTCGAACGCCTTCAGAAAGATCAGCGCCCACACCAGCACCGAAAAGCCGATCAACACCCACAACGTCAGATTGACGATGGGACTCTTGGCAAACTCCATCATGACAAACAGACCTCCCACAACGACCGGGCGCCCTACGGCGCCTCCAGCAGATTGAAATTGATCGGCACATTGACCCAGCTGTCGACCGCCTGACCGCCCCGTTTTGCCGGCACGAAATGCCACTGGCGCACCGCCTCCAGCGCCGCCTCGTCCAGCACCTCATGGCCGCTGCCGGCCGCCACGCTCACCGCCGCCACCGCCCCGCTGGCCAGCACCTGCACCCGCAGCAACACCTTGCCCTCCCACTGCCGGCGCTTGGCCAGCGGCGGATAGACCGGCTTCGGATTGTGCAGATAGGCCGCATGGGCCCGGGCACTCTCGAATGCCCCGCCGGCAGGGCCAGCGGCCGGCGCGCGGGGCGCCGCCGGAGCGGTCGACGCCGCCCCCGGTGGCGCGTGGCTGGCCGGTGCCCGTGCCGGCGCTGCCGGTGCGGCACTGGTGGCCGGTTCCGGCGCCGGCAATCGCCGCGGCACGGGCCGCGCGGGGGCTGCGGCATTCGGATCCGGTTCCGGCGCCACGCGCGGGCGTGGCTTGGGCGGGACCGGCGGCTTGGTCACCTTTGGCGGAGCGGGCCTGGCCGGTGGCGCCGCGGGCGGAGTGACCGGCCTGGGTATCACCGGGGGTGCCGGCGGCGCCGGTGCGGCCGGGCCAGGTGCTGCGGCTGGCTGGGTGGCGGGTACCAGGGTCACCGTCACCGGTGGCCGGGGGATGGGCAGGGTCTCCGGCGGCTGTTGCAGCCAGTGGCGCCCCTGCCAGGCCAGCAGGTGAAACAG
>NZ_BAAHXD010000102.1:0-1368 GCF_054657115.1 Methyloparacoccus murrellii
GAGCTATAGTCAAATCTGGTGTATGGCTGTCTTGAATCAGGCGGCGATCTGCTGCTCTTCTGCAAACTCGGTGGGCGGTTGATCGGTGACCCGCAAGCCATCCACAAAGCGTATGCCTTGCACCACGGCGGGCAAGAGTTTGAAGCCACCCAGCTTGCGCCAGGACTGCTCCGCCGTCAGGGCCAGTTGGAAGACGAGGCCCAGCAACGTATTCCGGGACACGCAGTTTTTCGTCCGGGTCGTGCGGTGCCGGATCGTCGCGAAGCTGGACTCGATCGGGTTGGTGGTGCGGATAGGCACCCAGTGTTCGGCTGGGAAGTCGTAGAAGGCCAGCAGGGCCGCCCGGTCCTTGACCCGTTTCGCCACCGCCTTGGGATACTTGGCACCGAAGTCCCGTACGAAGCGGTCGAAGGCCTTCTCCGCGTGTGCCTTCGTTTCGGCCTTCCAAATCTCCCACAAACCGGCCTTCGCCTTGCCTTGGATGGATTGCGGCAGTTCGTTGAGGACGTTGGCCGTCTTGTGCACCCAGCAGCGCTGACCACGGGTTTCCGGCCAGGCCTCGTCCTGCGCCGCCCAGAAGCCCAGGGCGCCGTCGCCAATGGCTAGGGCCGGCGGTCGCGCCAAGCCCCGCGCCTGCAAATCCTGAAGCACAGCAAGCCAGGAGGCCTTCGATTCCCGGTAACCATCCGACAAGGCCAACAGCCGCTTCTCGCCTTGTTGATTCACCCCGATCAGGACGAGCAGACACAGGCGGTCGTCCTCGCCGCGCAGAGTCGAATAAATGCCGTCCGCCCAGACATAGACGTAATGCTCCCCGCTGAGGTCACGTTGGTTCCAGGCGGCATACTCCTCAGCCCACTCCGCCTTCAGCCGGCTCACCACCGCCGGCGACAGCCCCTTGGCTTCCGCGCCCAGCAGGACCGATAGGGCCTCCTGCATATCGCCCGTTGAGATCCCTCGCAGATAGAGCCAGGGCAGTGCCGCCTCTACGCGCTGCGCCTTGCGGACATAGGGCGGCACGATCGCCGAGTTGAATTTGATCCCGCTCTGGGAGCGATCTCGTACCTTGGGCAGCCGGACCGCCACCGGTCCTAGTCCGGTCAGAATCTCGCGCTCCGGCAGGTAGCCGTTCCTGACCACCGCCTGGCGACCCGCCAGATCGGTCACGTTGGCATACTGCTCCAGCAAGACCTGCAACTCCGTTGCCACGGCCTGCTCGATCAGGCCCCGCGCCCCTTGGCGCAACAATTCCGTCAACGCATCGTCCATGCCCCCTGGCTGTCCCCAGCTGCCTGCGTTATCGTTCTTCATGGCGTACCTCATTGAGTGTCTGAAACGTGATCTCTGCAATCTCATTTCAGCAGGTAC
>NZ_BAAHXD010000103.1:0-1297 GCF_054657115.1 Methyloparacoccus murrellii
GTGGAGGCCCGGTGGTGTGAGTCAGACGGGTACGGTCTGCTCGGACAGTTGACGATAGTAGTTTGCCTCAGCTTCTGCTGGAGGGATATAACCAATGGGTTCCAGAAGCCGGTGATGGTTGAACCAGGCTACCCCTACCAGGGTGGCCAGTTCAACCGCTTCAGCGGTTTTCCAGGGGCCGCATCGATGGATGACTTCCGCCTTGTAGAGACCGTTGATGGTTTCCGCCAGGGCATTGTCGTAGCTGTCGCCTTTACTGCCGACCGAGGGCTTAATGCCGGCCTCGGTCAGGCGCTCGCTGTAACGGATCGAGACGTACTGAGCACCGCGATCCGAATGGTGGATGAGGGCGTCGTCGCGTTCCGGCTGACGGGCATACAAAGCCTGCTCCCGCGCATCGAGCACGAAGCCGGTCTGCATCGAGCGACTGACCCGCCAACCGACGAGGTAGCGGGCAAAGACGTCGATGACAAAGGCCACATAGACGAAACCCTGCCAAGTTGAAACGTAGGTGAAGTCCGCTACCCATAGCGGATTGGGGCGCTCGGCCTGAAATTGCCGGTTGACCCGGTCCGCTGGGCAGGGGGCGGATGCCTTCGCGACCGTGGTCCGCACGACCTTGCCGCGCCGGACGCCGCGTAGGCCCAATCGGCGCATCAGCCGTTCCACCGTGCAGCGGGCTATCGGGATGCCTTCCCGTTGCAGTTGCTTCCAGACCTTGTCGGCGCCATAGACCTGTAGGTTGGCGTCCCAGACCCGCTGGATGGGGTGCATCAGGGCCTCATCGCGCTGCGCCCGGGCGCTCCGGCGGGCCGGATTCCGCTGCTGCGCGGCCTGACGCCGATACCCGGAGGGGGCGATCTGCAACACGCGGCAGATCGGCTCGACCCCGAAGGTCTCCCGGTGCTGATCGACGAACGCCCTCATGACTTGCAGCGGCGGTCGAGCTCCGCCTGGGCGAAAAACGCGCTGGCCAGGCGCAGAATCTCATTGGCCTTGCGCAGTTCGCGGACTTCCCGCTCCAGGGCTTTGAGTCGGTCACGGTCCGCCGTGTTGAGGCCCTCACGCTGACCCGTGTCACGCTCATGGCGACGCACCCAGCGGCGCAGCGTCTCGGCCGTACAACCGATTTTAGCCGCGATGGACACGATCGCCGCCCATTCCGAGGCGTGCTGCTCCTTGACCTCGGCCACCAGGCGTACGGCACGTTCTATGACCTCGGGGGAATACTTTTCTGTTTTCTTCATGGCTCCATTCTCTCAAGTGAGGGAGCCTCCTCAAAACCCGGGGCGGTTCA
>NZ_BAAHXD010000104.1:0-1186 GCF_054657115.1 Methyloparacoccus murrellii
GATAACACAATCAGATGTAGTATTTTTTTCATGGAAAATTGGAAAAGATATGCTATCTAAGAAGGTTTTTGTCTATATTGGCTGTTTCCTGGTCTTGCCAGCATGCGCGGGACATTGCAAGCCGGGTAAATTGGTGATTCGCTGCGATCTGCCGGGTGTTTGCTGCCCGTAATGCATGAGATGCAACTGGTGGCCGGCGAAGGTTCGAAAAAATGCTGCTGATCTATAGCGCATCACGCTGGCAAACTACCTCGGTTGAGCCAGAAGGAGAGGGCTTGATTTCTATGGGCGAGTCGCAGGACGGGCCGATGTCGTGCTGGCGTTCGCCATGCCATATCCTTGGTATCTTTGCCGCTTGCAACGATAACGTCCCAAGGCCCGAATCGCTGTTTGGCATCCTCAAGGCCATCGCTGGCGGCCACGGCGTCGATGCAGTCCCGAGATTGGTGTCGAGTTCCTTCACGTTCTTGTGCTCTGGAAGCGGATGTCGAATACCTGCAATGATGTCCCTGCCGAGGTTCGCTTTGTTGGGATAAGCCCATCGTTTGATGGTATGCAGGCCTTCATGAAGGACGCATGACAAGTCTATGTCTTATTTGTTACAGAATGATGACATCGTGGGTATTGATTGATGGTATTGAAGGCATATTTGGTAACTAGGAAAATCGGTTGGATTCCGCCGGAAAATATACCGATCATATCGTGTTCGTGTGCTTTTGCACCGATGCCAGTTCATATCAACCCATCGCTATGCCCATTCTCCTGATGGGGTTCCGTTACCTTTGACGGTAACCTGCTGTTCGGCAAAATGTTATTGTCCATGGGCACGAGTCCTGCTGCGGGCAGCTCCGGTAACAACGACGCGGAGACATCGAGTGAGCAATCCCGACCTTTTTCAGGCATCAATCATCCTGATGCTGGCCGCCTTGACTTCCAGTGCGCCTGTCAAGGCTCCCTACGAGGCGGATGAGGCACGGCTGGCGGGACTGGAGTCTCGTGACATCTGGTTGTCGAATGACCAGGAGCGCCGCCATCTGGTCAACCACCGGCCCGAATCCCGTTTGCAGCTTCATGCCCTGCATCGCCACGAGTCCGGACGGCACCCCTCCTAGGAAACCCCGTATCCCGCTGCGTGCTCCTCTGCCAGCCAGCCTCCGGGCTGGCGTCTGGCGCAGGACTACCCACG
>NZ_BAAHXD010000105.1:0-1161 GCF_054657115.1 Methyloparacoccus murrellii
GGTGATGCTGAATCCTGATCGCACCCTTTGGGTGGATCGGCTTTCCAGCGGGCGCGCGCCGATGAGCGTGGAACTGCCCGAGGCGGACGGCGAGCGAATCATCCGCCTCGTCGCGGCCCACGTCGGCGCAGAAGTCCATCGCGGCCAGCCGCTGCTGTCCGCCGAGTTGCCCGAAACGGGCGAACGCTTCGAGGGCATCTTGCCGCCGGCAGCGCCGGGGCCGGCCTTCGCGCTGCGCAAGCGCGCCATCGGCGTGATTCCGCTGGAGCGGTACGTCATCGACGGGATGATGACCAGCGCGCAAGCGGGCTTTCTCGTTCGCGCCGTGCGCGAGCGGCAGAACGTCTTGATCGCCGGCGCCACCAGCAGCGGTAAGACGACCTTGGCCAACGCGCTGCTGGCCGAGATCGCCGCCACGGGCGACCGCGTGCTGGTGCTCGAAGACACGGTGGAGCTGCAATGCGCCGCCCGCGACCACGTTCCCCTGCGCACCCGCGCAGGCGTGGTGTCGATGACGGAGCTGGTTCGCTCGTCCATGCGCCTGCGGCCTGATCGCGTCGTCGTTGGCGAAGTGCGCGGCGCCGAGGCGCTGGATCTCATCAAGGTGTGGGGCACCGGCCATCCCGGCGGAATCGCCACGATCCATGCCGGCTCCGCGCTCGGCGCGCTGCTGCGCTTGGAGCAACTGATTCTCGAAGTGGCGGTGAATCCGCCCCGTGCGCTGATCGCCGAGGCGGTCAACGTGGTGATCCACATCGCCGGGCGCGGGCGCAAACGCCGCATCGAGAGCATCGCCCGTGTCGTCGGCTTCGACGGCGTGGGCTACCGATTGGCGGATTGGGAGGCGGACGCGCTGGACACGCCGTTTCCCGAGTTGTCGCCAAACCCCGATGCCGCCCCCGCTGCGGCGACTTCCCCATCCCCTGACTCACTTGGAGAACTGCCATGACGCAGATGACCTTTCCTGCTTTCCGTTTTTCTGCAAATCCGGCTTTGCGTCTTGCGCGGCTGCGCTGCCTGGCCCGCCCTGCGGGGCAAGGGCTGCTGCTGGCCGCGCTGATGCTGTTCCTGGCCGGAACCGCACAGGCCGCCGGTTCCTCGATGCCGTGGGAAGGCCCGCTGCAATCCATCCTCGAATCCATCCAGGGGCCGGTGGCGCGC
>NZ_BAAHXD010000106.1:0-1137 GCF_054657115.1 Methyloparacoccus murrellii
AGTCATGCTCAATCCCGACCGCACCCTTTGGGTGGATCGGCTTTCATCGGGCCGCGTGCCGATGGGCGTGGAGCTGTCCGAAGACGATGGCGAACGCATCATCCGTCTCGTGGCCGCCCACGTCGGCGCGGAAGTGCATCGAGGCCAGCCGCTGCTGTCCGCAGAGCTGCCCGAAACCGGCGAACGCTTCGAGGGCATCTTGCCCCCGGCTGCACCGGGGCCTGCCTTCGCGTTGCGCAAGCGCGCCATCGGCGTGATCCCGCTGGAGCGGTACGTCATCGACGGAATGATGACCAGCGCCCAGGCGGGCTTTCTCGTTCGCGCCGTGCGCGAGCGCCAGAACATCCTGATCGCGGGCGCCACCAGCAGCGGCAAGACCACGCTCGCCAATGCGCTGCTGGCAGAAATTGCCGCCACCGGCGACCGCGTGCTGGTGCTCGAAGACACGGTGGAACTGCAATGCGCGGCGCGCGACCACGTGCCGCTGCGCACGCGCGCGGGCGTGGTGTCGATGACCGAGCTGGTGCGCTCGTCCATGCGCCTGCGCCCGGATCGTGTCGTCGTCGGTGAAGTGCGCGGCGCCGAAGCGCTGGATCTCATCAAGGTGTGGGGCACCGGCCATCCGGGCGGCATCGCCACCGTCCACGCCGGCTCCGCGCTGGGCGCGCTGCTGCGCCTGGAGCAACTGATTCTCGAAGTGGCGGTGAATCCGCCGCGTGCGCTGATCGCCGAGGCGGTCAACGTGGTCATCCACATCGCCGGACGCGGGCGCAAGCGCCGCATCGAGAGCATCGCCCGCGTCGTCGGTTTCGATGGCGTGGGCTACCACCTGGTGGATGCGCTAGAGGCGCCGGAAACGCCGTTTCCCGAGCTGCTGCCGCAGTCCGACCCTTCCTCCCTGTCCCCTGACCACTCTGGAGAACTTCCATGACGCACGTTGATGCTTTCCGTATTTCCGTAAATCCGCTTCCCCAGCCCGCGCGGCTGGACAGTCTGGCTCGCCCGAGCCTACAGGGCCTGATGCTCGCGGCGCTGATGCTGTTGCTTGCGGGCACCGCGCAGGCCGCCGGCTCCTCGATGCCCTGGGAAGGGCCGCTGCAATCCATCCTCGAATCCATCCAAGGCCCGGTGGCCCGG
>NZ_BAAHXD010000107.1:0-953 GCF_054657115.1 Methyloparacoccus murrellii
TCCCGTGCCGCGTATTGGCTGCCCCGATCCGAATGCACCAGCAACCCGGGTGCGGGCCGGCGGCGCCAGATCGCCATACCGAGCGCGTTGATCACGAGGTCTTTGGTGATCCGTTCGGCCATGGACCAACCGACCACCGCCCGGGCAAAGAGATCCAACACTACCGCCAGATACAACCAGCCTTCGCCGGTCCAGAGGTACGTGATGTCGGCGACCCACTTCTGATTGGGGCCGGCCGCCGTGAAGTCCTGCTCCAGTCGGTTCGGCGCCACGGGGAGGGCATGCTTGGACTGCGTGGTGGCCTTGAAGCGTCGGGCGGCCCGCGCCCTGAGGCCCATGGCCCGCACCCGCTGAGCGACTCGCCGCCGACTCACCCGCCAGCCCTCGGCCTGCAGATCCAGCGTGATCCGGGGCGCGCCATAACGGCCCCGGTGCGCGTCAAAGAGCCGCTGAATGTCAGCGTCCAGACGCCGGTTTTCGGCCGCCCGGGGTGACTCGGGAGCGCGCCGCCAAGCGTAATAACCGCTCCTGCTCACCCGCAGTACCCGACACATCGCCGCCACCGTAAAGACTCTTTCATGCGCTTGGATGAAGGCGTACCTTACCGAGATTCCCTGGCAAAGTACGCCGCCGCTTTTTTTAGGATCGCGACCTCCTCCTCGCGTTGCGCCAAGAGACGCTTGAGTCGCGTGAGTTCCGCCGCTTGCTCGGCCTGCAGTGCCGCCGCCCCATTCCGCAGCCGATACCGCGCGAGCCAGTTGTGCAGCAAGCTCTCGCCAATGTCCAACTCCCGCGCCACCACCGCGGCCTTATGCCCGGCCAACACCCGCTTCACCGCCTGTTCCCGGAACTCCGGGGTAAATTTCCGGCGCACTGACTTCTTGCTCATAGTCATGAATCACCCCGTCATTGTTACTCACAAACAAGGTGTCCACTAAATGATGGCAAGATCA
>NZ_BAAHXD010000108.1:0-951 GCF_054657115.1 Methyloparacoccus murrellii
CAGCCGTGAAAGGATCAGGCACCGCGTTGAGGGTCAATCCTACGATGCCACGCTGGCGGGAGATCGGGCACGGGCCAGACGCTTTCAGCGCCGCAAGGCGCCCAAGCCGGGTCAGGAGACAGTTCTCTTTGGCGTGGTTGAGCACGTCCTGCGGGAGGGTTGGTCGCCCGAACCGATTGCCGGCACGATGAAGTCTCTTTATCCACAGCAACCGGAGCAGCGGGTGTCGCACGAGACCATCGACAACGCGCTCTACGTGATGCCCAAAGGCGAATTGCGTACCGACTTGTTGGCCTGTCTGCGGCAGGGGCGACGGGTTCGGCGGCCACGGGCTCGCGGTGAGGATCGGCGGGGTCGAATTCAGGACATGACGTCCTTGCATGTACGCCCGCCTGAGGTGGAGGACCGTCTGATTCCGGGACATTGGGAGGGCGACGTGATCAAGGGGGCCTTCAACCGGTCTGCGGTCGGTACCCTGGTGGAACGGACCCGTCGCCTGGTGATGTTGGTGTGGGTCGAGAAGGCGTCCGCCCTGGCGGCCCTTGAAGGCTTCACCCGCGTGCTCAACGGCATCCCTGAACCGATGCGCAAGACCTTGACCCATGACCAAGGCAAGGCGATGCGTGAGCATCAGCGCTTGACGGACATGACCGGTGTTTCTGTTTTCTTTGCCGACCCGCACAGCCCCTGGCAGCGCGGCCGCAACGAGAACATCAACGGACTCCTGCGGGCGTACCTGCCCAACGGCACGGACTTGTCCGGGTACAGTCAGGACGACCTCAACGCCATCGCCTGGAAGCTCAACAACCGACCGCGTAAGATTCATGGCTTCCGGACGCCTTTGCAGGTCTACAACGAGATGCTTCAAATGGCTCAGAAGTCAGAGAGCGCAGTTCATTAACCCGTGTTGCACTGGGTCCTTGAAACCGCCCTATAGTTGCGGAAATCTGC
>NZ_BAAHXD010000109.1:0-943 GCF_054657115.1 Methyloparacoccus murrellii
TTCAATCAGTTGCTGGAACAGGCCCTAGCAGGGCTTGAGCTGCCTGACGTCGTCAAGAACCCACTGCAAAACCTCATCAACAACGCCAAGGATCCGGAAGATATCATCGACTTCATCGAAAATGCCGATAAACCCTGCTGAATAACGCCATCCGTCAGGCCATCAGCCAGTTCCTGGTTTTCAATCGCGATCAGGTTCTGGCCCTGATCCCCAACCTTCCCCAGGAAATCAAGGATGTGCTCGCCTTGCTGCTGCCGGCAACGATCGACCTGAACCAGCTGCCGCTGGCGATGTCGTCGATCACGGTCATGAACAAGTCGGGCTGGCCGCTCTGGTTCGGCATCACCAACAAGGACGGCGACTACAAGATCAAGCTGCCCGCGGGCGCCGTCTCCCTGCGCGTGGGCCATATCGGCTATCGCGAGGTCACCATCCCGCTGGAACAGGCGCTGGCCGGTGCCGGCAAAATCTGGTTGATTCCTACCGCTGGCAGGCTCGAAGGCACTGTCTTCACGGGTAGCGGCTTCCGGCGCAAGGCCATCCAGAACGCCAGGATTACCGTCCTGACCGCGGCGGACGTGGTCACCACAACCGCGGCTGGCTCGCAGAAACCCACCGCCATGAGCAACCGCTGGGGTCTGTTCGCATTCGACAATGTTTCGCCGCTACTGCCTGGCCTGCTCGGCGGTATCGGCGTGCAACGCATCGAGGTGGACGCCGACAATTATTACCTGGAGAAAAAGAACGCCATTTTCCTCGCCGGCAGCAGCCGGACCCCGGTCGAGGTCCGCGAGGCACCGCCGGTGGGTCGCCTGGAGGGCCTGGTTCGGTATGCATCCGCTCTCTTGGGAGCGCTCAAGCGTGACGATGCCAACATTGAAGTCCTGAACGATCAGGATGAGATCATCGCCAGCGGGACAAGTCTGGCCGGTACCGGCATACT
>NZ_BAAHXD010000110.1:0-912 GCF_054657115.1 Methyloparacoccus murrellii
CGGCAAGCTGATCAACGCCCTGGGCCGGATGGTGGCCTATCTGAACGCGCTGATCGGCCAGGTGCAGCGCTCGACCATCGACCTGGTCTCGACCGCCAACAGCCTCAGCGCCATGTCCAAGACCCAGAGCGAGGAGGTCAACAACCTCGGCTCCACCACCACCGAGATCGCCGCCGCCACCCAGGAAATCTCCGCCACCTCCGAGGAGCTGCTCGGCACCATGGCCGGCCTGACCCAGGTGGCCGACCAGACCACCGCCCTGGCCAACGCCGGCCAGGCCTCGCTGGGTCACATGGAAGGGGCGATGCGCGCCCTGGCGGAGGCCACCCAGTCGATCTCCGGGCGGCTGGGCCTGATCAACGAGAAGGCCAACACCATCGGCAGCGTCACCACCACCATCACCCGGATCGCCGACCAGACCAACCTCCTGTCGCTGAACGCCTCGATCGAGGCCGAGAAGGCCGGGGAATATGGCCTTGGCTTCGCCGTGCTGGCACGGGAGATTCGCCGGCTGGCGGATCAGACCGCGGTAGCCACCCTCGACATCGAGCAGATGGTCAAGGAAATGCAGGACTCGGTGACCGGCGGGGTGATGGAGATGGACAAGTTTGCCGAACAGGTCAACCGCAGCGTGGCCGACACCGGTGTGATCAGCCAGCGGTTCGGCGAGATCATCCAGCAGGTGCAGGCGCTGCTGCCGCAGTTTGACGCCGTGCACGAAGGCATGCGGGCGCAGTCGGCGGGTGCGCGGCAGATACGCGACGCCATGGTCAGCCTGACCGAGAGCGTGCGGGTGTCGGTACGGGCGCTGGAGGCGACCACCACGGCCACCCATCGGCTGGAGGGGGCCATTGACGAGCTGCGTGGCGAGATCTCGGCATTCCGGCTGCGCGGGGAGGGCTGACGGCGCGG
>NZ_BAAHXD010000111.1:0-753 GCF_054657115.1 Methyloparacoccus murrellii
ATAGGGGGTGGCGGCAAAGAGGAGACAAGCACACACAGAAAAACACACCTCTGCCAAATTTCTACTTCTATATAAATCTACCCCTACCACCCCTATTACCCCTAAAGAAAATAGCTCTAGACCAGACAGATCAAGGGCTCCAGAGGTTTAGTCATCTTCGTAGTGACCTTAGGGGTTGTAGGGGTTGTGCCCAATCCTAAATGGAGCCAGCCTCATTCATAAGCCGATAGTTCCACCCCCCACCTGTGCCCGGCACCAGCACTCACCATGATCGACCTTGTACACCAATTAGCCCACCAGTTTTTCGGTTTCAGCCCCGAGCCCCAATGACCGACTATGGGCATCATTTACCCCATCGCTTTGCCGGGCATATCGGTCTCATGCGTCAGACCGGTCGCGGTGACCGCTGGAGGCCACGGCTGGCGGCGACTGGCCGCGCCGACCAAGAGCCAGATTTTTCCGACTGGCCGTTTTAGTAATCCTTTCGCGCCGACCAAGCACCCATGCACGGCCTAAATCCGGACCCCCTACGGCATAACCCGGCAAAAGGCGGTTTTCTGCGACCAGATACTGCGTAAGGCAGACGACAAAAATCATCGCTTGGTTGCGTATCTATTGAAGCAATTTGTGGAAAAACTGCGTAAGCAAATGGTATTATGCAGATAATTCTGATTCTCATTACCAGTACCGCCATGATCCCTCCCAGCGACGCCCTCCTGATCGAAACCTTGGTCCACATTGAGCAAGGTAGGC
>NZ_BAAHXD010000112.1:0-744 GCF_054657115.1 Methyloparacoccus murrellii
CTTATCGATTAAAAACAAAGGGCTTCACTGGCGCAGGCGTTGCCGATATTGCAGGCATGAACGGCTTGTTCATGATAAGCCAATGCCGTTGCCTGTGATTGGCGATCGCGGAAAAATACTTGCCTGAAGGCGACGCTTACATATGGTGGATGGCGTTGCAGGAAGGATTGGCTACTCCAGCAATAAAGGCGTTTTTTGTCTCAATTATAAAATCAACTCCAGAGACCACACTGATTCAGTCGGAACTCCTCGAGACGCCAACATCCGCATAACGCACTTCACCGCTTGAGTCGGCAGTGTTCTCGGAATGATTGGCAGCTATAACGCATTCATCTGCCGATCGTGACGATCAACCAGTCTTTGATAGGCGCCATCCGGGAAATAGCTGAATGTCTTTCGGCGATACTTGATTAATAATTATATAAATAGACATTTATCCTGTTTAAAATAATAACTATAATTATATGATATTTCTGCTAGTCGACTCAAATTAAACCCAATAAAACAACGAATTTGAATTTTACGTATTCTTGGTGTGACAATCTAAGCCTGCTTATTGGTCACCCGGTTTTGGCTCTTCTTCTTCGTATCTCAATAAAGGTCATGCTCCAGATTGATTTGCCATCAAATAGCGCCGTCCCGCCTCTCAATCATCCTGGGTGGCGCACAATACAGATTTTTATATTTTGATTTCAATATGGATGTATCCGTCATCCCGTGGCGCTAATCCCCACGATTCTTTCC
>NZ_BAAHXD010000113.1:0-657 GCF_054657115.1 Methyloparacoccus murrellii
CTAAAGCAGCGTCTAGTGCGGAAACTTGTTTGTTAGTTTTTTCTGCCATATCTCCTAAATGCTTGTTGAAATCTTGGTTGATCTTGGAAAAGTCTTGTCCAACGTTCTGAATCGAGGTTCTGATTAGTTGTACGTTTTCTGCTAATGCCTTACTGACTTCTTTCTGATTAGTTTCCACCGACCGCGTAAGCTGTTTGGTGAGCTCCATTACCTTCTTCTCTACTTCGGGTAAGCTTCCAGAAGCCGCCTTAAGCAAATCAGCTAGAGATTCCAACATACCTGTCAGTTGCTGCTTTTGCGTTTCTAGGGCAGTCAGTAGCTCCGCGAGATCAGCAGAAATCGCAGTGAAGCGCGCTGCTTCAGTCACCAATTTTTGATAATTATCCGAAGCCACCTTCATTGAGCCGATAATGTCAGTGTGGCGCTCGGCCATGGCTTCAATCTGAGCTTTGTATTGATCTTGCCAGACCAAAAGTCGCCCCACTGCCTCATTGAGTTGTTTGAAGTTATCTCCAAATTGCTCCGTGAGCTTAGCGTTGAAGTCTTTGATGACATCTCGCAAAGCCTCAACAAGAGCCTTGGAACCCATCTCCGAAAGCTTTAGCAGGGCTTCCTGCTGAGCTTTTTTCAGAGCATCGAGGCGGTCGTTGGTGTCTT
>NZ_BAAHXD010000114.1:0-642 GCF_054657115.1 Methyloparacoccus murrellii
AACCTTGGATACGACCCCGGCGCCCACGGTACGGCCACCTTCGCGTACCGCGAAGCGCAGGCCTTCCTCCATGGCGATCGGGCTGATCAGCTTGACGGTGACTTTGATGTTGTCGCCGGGCATGACCATTTCGACACCCTGCGGCAGCTCCATGGATCCGGTCACGTCGGTGGTCCGGAAGTAGAACTGCGGCCGGTAGCCGTTGAAGAACGGGGTGTGGCGACCGCCTTCGTCCTTGGAGAGGACGTAAATTTCCGCCTCGAAATGGGTGTGCGGGGTGATGCTGCCGGGCTTGGCCAGTACCTGGCCGCGCTCGACGTCTTCACGCTTGGTGCCACGCAGCAGGACGCCGACGTTGTCACCGGCAACACCTTCGTCCAGCAGCTTGCGGAACATTTCGACGCCAGTGCAGGTGGTCTTGGCGGTGTCACGAATGCCGACGATCTCGACTTCGTCACCAACCTTGACACGACCGCGCTCGATACGGCCGGTGACGACGGTGCCACGACCGGAGATGGAGAACACGTCTTCGATCGGCATCAGGAAGGGCTTTTCGATGTCGCGCTCAGGCTCGGGGATGTAGCTGTCCAGGGCATCGACCAGCTGGATGATGGCGGGGACGCCGATCTCGCTCTGATCGCC
>NZ_BAAHXD010000115.1:0-626 GCF_054657115.1 Methyloparacoccus murrellii
GCTCCAGGGCGACCCAGAGCAGGAAATGTGGGGCCAGATAGATACGGCAGACAGGGTGTCGGGTATTCATGTCGTTCTCCTGGTTTGCGGAAGTCATGTGTCCCTCTTTCAGGCAGGAAACAGGCCAGGCGAAGAAAAAATCTTGTAATTCAAGGCGATGCCATGAGGACAGTCATGGGGATGCTGCCGTATGCCGTTCGTATTGTCTCAAAATTGTCTCAAATGGGATGGCTGAAACAGGTGTGGCACATGCGCTTGTGGTTACGGCAGGCAATCCCCGACATTCCCGCGGGCATGCTCCCGGTTGTGTGCATGCGTTTCATCTTGCGCGGTCAATCTCGTGCCGCATGCTGGTTCGGATATCGGCCTGCTCGGGCAAGGCGCTGACTGTCCCGCCTGGCGGCGGCTGAAACGTTGGCAGTCAACAGGCAGGGGGCAGAGAGGCGCCCTTTTCTGGAAAGCCGCAGACAGCAGAAACCCCCGCCGGGGTCGGCGAGGGTTTCCGGGTTTTGCCCAGGGATTACCCTGGGCTTGACCTTGGTCGCTTCGCTTACTTGGCGATCAGACCCTGGTCAACGGCTTCACAGACCAGGTTGCCGATCAGGTTGCCGATGCTGGCGAAGACC
>NZ_BAAHXD010000116.1:0-603 GCF_054657115.1 Methyloparacoccus murrellii
GGCATTGTTTTTTGAACCCCTGCCAAACGCCATACAAAAATACAAAATTCGGGACTGAGTGCCCCATGGGGGGAAGCAGGTGCCCGGGCTTTTTTGTGTCTGCTGGATAGCCCGGTTTGCCCTGGTGGTGGCGGGCCTTTTTGCCCGCTGGAAGTCGGAAAACGGGCTGAAATGGCCCCCTTTTTTTCGTGAGTGCCCCGCCAGTGTCCCATGTGGGCGACAAAGAAACGGGAAGCCCCGCCATTCGTGGCCTGTAGAAGATGGCGCATTGGATTGCTAATCCGGTGCTCCTGTTTTTGCCATCCAGCCGCCGCCCTGACGGGTGGCAACGGCGACCGCCAGACCCGCCCGACCATCCCGCCATGATTCAGAACTGACAATCTGAACCCTGCCAAACGCCATACAAAAAATACAGAAATGGGGACTGAGTGCACCATGAGTGCACCATGGGGGGGCTGTAGAGTCAAAGCCATACGGAACAATGGCTTGCGATGGCAGGTTGAAGGATTCAGTATCCTTTATTGCCATCTTTTGCGGTTTACGCTAGAGTCTTGCGCAAGGTGAACGAGGCAGGTACGAACTGCCCCGTTCGTGACCGCAAAC
>NZ_BAAHXD010000117.1:0-568 GCF_054657115.1 Methyloparacoccus murrellii
CTAGAACATCATTTTTTGCGAATCGCCGCCGCATGAAGCGATGCTTCGCCAGCAACGCGTCCAGGGCATCAAGCCAGCGCTTAGCCAATTCAGGCATCTGGACGAATCTGAGAGTATGCCCAGTAGGTGCAGTATCGATAAAGATCCGGTCATAGACATCTTGATTGACCAGATCGGACAGAGCAAGATATGCGGCAACCTCATCCATGCCGGGCATGGAAAGGCTCATCAAGTTCTCAATATCCTCCTTATCCAGGAAAGTGCCACGATCCGCGATTTCTTTCAACAAGGATTCATTGTCATCCTTGAAGGCATGCAATGCCGAAGCAGCATCCAGCTCAAGCACCGATAAGTTTTCAGGATACCCGCCTTCGTCGAGCACCATCTTCAGCGAATGAGCCGGGTCAGTGGATAATATCAGTACTGATTTAGTTGGATTCTGGATGGCAAACCGCAACGCCGCACTTGTGGCGCAAGTCGTCTTGCCGACACCGCCTTTGCCGCAAAAGAAGACAAGCCTAATTGATTCCGCGCTCAGAAACAGAGGTAAGCCAACCCCACCAACACC
>NZ_BAAHXD010000118.1:0-557 GCF_054657115.1 Methyloparacoccus murrellii
CGGGCGCAGCCGCGATGCCTAGCGCAATGCCAGGCGTCTTGTCCGGGATACTGGCGGGTAACCCGTGATGCTTGGCCGGCTATGGGCCTATCGGGGGTTCATCGCGGGGAATGTCCGCCGCGAGTTTCAGGCAAAGTACCGGAACTCCCTGCTGGGCTCCTTGTGGTCGCTTATCCAGCCATTGTCCATGATTGTGGTTTACACCGTCATTTTTGCCAGCGTCATGCGGGCCAAGTTGCCTGGCGTTGATTCGACATTCGCTTACAGCATCTATCTGTGCGCCGGCACCCTGACGTGGGGGCTGTTTGCCGAAATCACCGCGCGGGGCCAGAGCGTCTTTATTGAAAACGCCAACCTGATCAAGAAACTGAATTTTCCCAGGCTTTGCCTGCCGACGGTGGTCGTTCTGAGCGCCGGACTCAACTTTGCGATCATCTTTGGCATTTTCACGATCTTCCTGTGGCTGACCGGGAATTTCCCGGGTTGGCCTTTCCTGGCCGTATTGCCCTTGCTGGCCGTGGAAACCGCCTTCGCCATTGGCGTGGGCGTTACCCTAG
>NZ_BAAHXD010000119.1:0-509 GCF_054657115.1 Methyloparacoccus murrellii
GACCCGGCTGCGGATCGATGAGTGCTTGCGGTTCCTCTGCTTCTGGCTGGACCCCAGGCGGTACTTGGGACGCGCTTTCAGCGCGACACCCCAGTAGACGCCTGCCTGGCGGGCAGCACGCTTGTAGGGGGTGTTGGCATACGCCGCATCGCCAAATACCGCCCGGTCATCTTCTCGCAGGAGGTTGGGCAGTTCGGTAACATCCGCCACATTCGCCGGGGTGACCGATACGGTGTGAACCACTCCGCTATCGACATCCGCCCCCACGTGAATCTTCATGCCGAAGTACCACTGATTCCCTTTCTTGGTCTGATGCATCTCTGGGTCACGGGTCTTGTCCCGATTCTTGGTCGAGGGGGCCGCATGGATGAGGGTGGCATCCACCATAGTGCCGCCTTTCAGCAGCAAACCTTCCTCTTCCAACCCGTCATTGATGGTGTTCATGAAGGCGGCCGTCAGTTGATGCTGCTCCAATAACCGCCGGAAATTGAGAATCGTCGTCTCATCAG
>NZ_BAAHXD010000120.1:0-508 GCF_054657115.1 Methyloparacoccus murrellii
ACTCCAGAGCGTCGGTTGTCGTCATGCCTTTAATAACCCGCCGGTTTCTCCGCCTGGCAGTGCCGCATGACGGGACCATTCTGGCGCGGGGCACACGGCATGAGAGGGGATGAAGGCACGGCGGACACCGGGCGAACGCCAACAGCCGAGGGCTAAGCCTGGCGCCGATGCCCCCCTTGAAATCGGGTGCGACTGTGCCGAGCCCCCGGAAACTAGCGACACAATAATTTTTGTAAAACGCAGACCAATTTGACTCGACATATGTGTTGGCGCGGTGCTAGACTTCGCCCACCCTAAGGATCGGGTGCAGCCAGACAGCCCGGACGGGCAATAGGTTGGTTGTCAGGGATGACGCAAAGGGTGCGGTACCGCACTGCAACTCAACACACCAAAAAAGAGGTAAGCAACATGGCAGCAACAACTGCGAGTGGTGTAGGCGCGGCTGAACGCCCGCTGCTGGACACCAAATGGGTCGTATTTGCATTCAGCATCTACTTCGTTTTCTATC
>NZ_BAAHXD010000121.1:0-484 GCF_054657115.1 Methyloparacoccus murrellii
CTCAAGCCGACCCGCTTCCGCTACGCTTCAGCGGTCGGCTTATCTCTACGTTAGGCCCCGAGTTCACAGCTATTTGTTCGCCGCCACCGAGAATACCAATGCAGGTGTGCTCGCCGCAATCAACAGAAGTACATGGCAGCCAAGGGCCGAGGCTCGCCTCGCTTTCAGCCCGCCGAGAGCGCGCAATACACCATCGGCTGCATCCGTGTAGGCCGCTGCGCCTCATAGTCCGTACGCGAAAGCACCCTCGACCTTCCTACCAGCGCAAGTGTCTCGTTCGCCGGCCTATAGTCCCGGCAGCAGCAACTCTTGGTCAGCCACTGCTCGGCGCCTCACCCCGCAGTCCTGCGCCTGGCAGTCAGTCGGTCAGTCGGTCAGTCGGGCGCTGCCCGCCCCCGGTGTGTCTATCATCGGGCTTGCGCCCTGGCAGCCCTGGGCCGAACTCCTGCGCAGCAGTCAGGCCAAGTGCAGCGCGTCGTCTGGA
>NZ_BAAHXD010000122.1:0-484 GCF_054657115.1 Methyloparacoccus murrellii
GGAGATGCGGGACGACGCTGAGGCGGTGCGCTCGGCGCTGGGAACCCACGACCGCAAGACGCTCAAGCAACTGATGTGGGGCATGCGGCGTAACCCATCGGGTTGGAGCCGGCCGCAGCTCAACGCGATGCACTGGCTGCAGCAATCGACGCTCAAGAGCGCCCGGGCTTGGCGGCTGAAGATGGCGCTGCGCGAGGTGTATGCCGCAGCGCGTGCGCACAACAACCCTGATCAGGCTAGCGCCGACCTGCGAAGCTGGCTGAGTTGGGCGCGACGCTGTCGGCTTGAGCCGTTTAAAAAACTGGCCACCACGATCAAGGAGCGCTTCGACGCCGTGGTGCGCGGGATGGTCGACCACCGCAGCAACGCCTTCGTCGAGGCCATGAACGGCTTGCTGCAGCAGGCCAAGCGCGCGGCCAGAGGCTTCCGCACAGCCAACAACTTCATCGCCATTGCCTACCTGCGGATGGCCAAGCTCACGCAC
>NZ_BAAHXD010000123.1:0-466 GCF_054657115.1 Methyloparacoccus murrellii
TCGCGCACTTCCATCTCGACCAGCTCGATCAGCTCGGCATCGTCGACCATGTCGGCCTTGTTGAGGAACACGACGATGTAGGGCACGCCGACCTGGCGGGCCAGCAGGATGTGCTCGCGGGTCTGCGGCATGGGACCGTCAGCGGCGGAGCAGACCAGGATGGCACCGTCCATCTGCGCGGCACCGGTGATCATGTTCTTGACGTAATCGGCGTGGCCGGGGCAGTCCACGTGGGCGTAGTGCCGGGTGGGGGATTCGTATTCGACGTGGGCGGTGGCGATGGTGATGCCGCGCGCGCGCTCTTCGGGCGCCGCGTCGATCTGGTCATAGGCCTTGAAGGCGCCACCGAAGCGCTCCGCACCGACCTTGGTCAGCGCCGCCGTCAGGGTCGTCTTGCCGTGGTCAACGTGACCGATCGTTCCGACATTGACATGCGGCTTTGTACGCGTGAATTTTTCTTTGGACA
>NZ_BAAHXD010000124.1:0-454 GCF_054657115.1 Methyloparacoccus murrellii
TTTGTAGGGAGAAACTGTTGAACTTTGCTGCACTTCCTTCTCATACCCAATTTTTTCTTGGCTTTGTCACGCTTCTGACCTTGTATTTTCACGTCAAATATGACGAGAAAACCTTAACCTACGGTCCTACCATCCTCACAACCACGGGTATTTTTGCCACTTTTTTTGGTATTGCTCTTGGATTAGCAGACTTCGACACAACCAACATTCAAGCCAGTGTTCCCGCTCTATTGTCTGGATTAAAGACAGCATTTTGGGCTTCTGTAGCGGGTGTAGGTGGCGCGTTAACCATCAAATTCCGGCACTTTTTTATAGGAGTGAAACAAGAAGTCGCCGGCTCTGGTATTGAAGGAGAAATCACAGCCGCTGATCTTGCAAAACTATTGCAAAGCATTCAACAAGCCTTGGTCGGTAGCGACGATTCAACTTTGGTATCGCAGTTGAAGCTGTCTAG
>NZ_BAAHXD010000125.1:0-450 GCF_054657115.1 Methyloparacoccus murrellii
CGCTGGATCATCAAGAAAACCGCCCGATGCGGCATGGCCCTCGGCGCTTGCCTGGCACGCCCGCGGCACGCCTCCGGCGAGGCGGTGGTCCGGGCGCTGACCTATCATGGCGTCGGCGACTCGTTTCGCGACCCCTGGTGTGTCGCGCCCTCGGTCTTCGAGGCCCAGATGCGGTTCCTTGCCGAACACCAGCTCGCGGTCTCGCTGGACGATGTGCTTCGTGTTGTCCGGGGCGACGTCGCACTCAAACAGGATTCGGTGCTGGTGACCCTGGATGACGGGTTGCGCAGCGTCCGTACCGTCGCCGCCCCGATCATGCAGCGGTACGGCATTCCGGGCATCGCCTTCATCACCACCGCGCTGGTCGAGAGCGAAGGCTATCTCGGCTGGCAACAGGTCCGTGAATTGCGCGACCTCGGCCTTGTCATCGGCTCCCATGCCCATACCCAT
>NZ_BAAHXD010000126.1:0-444 GCF_054657115.1 Methyloparacoccus murrellii
TGTGAACCGCCCCGACTTTCCCGGAGGCTCCAACCTTTGAGAGGATGGAGCCATGAAGAAGTCCACCAAGTACTCCCCGGAAGTCCGCGAGCGCGCCGTACGCATGGTCCGCGAGCATCAGGACGAGCATGAATCCCAGTGGGCAGCGATCTGCTCCATCGCCGGCAAGATTGGCTGTACGCCTGAAACACGTCGGCTCTGGGTGCGTCAGGCCGATCCGGCCCGGCGGCCGGCTCGCCAGCGTCGGGACGAGGCGCTCTGCGCCCAGATTCAGCGCCTCTGGCGTGAACACTTCGAGGTCTATGGCGTGCGCAAGGTCTGGCGACAGTTGCATCGCGAAGGCGTCGATGTGGCGCGCTGCACGGTCGAGCGCCTGATGCGCCGGCTGGGGCTACGCGGCGTGGTGCGCGGCAAGACGCCCCGCACCCCGGTGAGCGACCGGGC
>NZ_BAAHXD010000127.1:0-437 GCF_054657115.1 Methyloparacoccus murrellii
ATTGATCGGGCGACGCGCTGGGTCTTCATTGCGGTGAAGAAAGACCGCACCGCACTGTCAGCCAAAGCCTTCTTGAAAGCCTTGATTCAGGCCGCACCCTTCCGTATTCAGAAATGCCTGACCGACAATGGCTCCGAATTCACCGATCGCTGTCTGCGCCGCGAACAGGGCCCCTCAGGGGAGCACACCTTTGATCGCGCCTGCGCCGAACAGGACATCGAGCATCGCCTGATACCGCCACGCCACCCCCAAACCAACGGCATGGTCGAGCGCTTCAATGGCAGGATTGCCGAGGTACTGCAAACCCACCATTTCGAATCCACAGAGGACCTCGAAGCCACATTGCATCGATACACGCACCTTTACAACCACCACATCCCGCAAAAAGCCTTGAACCATCGATCACCGGTGCAGAGCATGAAAGAATGGCAGTCTTC
>NZ_BAAHXD010000128.1:0-413 GCF_054657115.1 Methyloparacoccus murrellii
CATGCTCGTTGCCGCTATATTGGCTCCTCACCAGTTCTATCTTGAAGGAGTGGCGTTTGTCCAGCACGCTGTCGTCGAATATAAGGCAGGCATTCCCGCTGCGACGGACGAGGTGTGCGACTGATTGCCAGACGGCAGTTTGCGACACGTCGTCCGTCATGAGGTAACGGTTTATGGCGTCATGCGAGAAAACCGGTTGGTGCTCGGCCATATAGGTTTGCGTGTAGTTGACCAATGTTGCAATTATGAACTGGCAGTAATCCCGACGCGTGGGCTTCAGTCCGGAGTATCTGCTCGCCTTCATAGGCAACGATTGTACCCCGTAACGGCTGATATTTATATACCAATACGGATATATTTTGCGTAAGTCCTATTCAGGTAATAAAGCAGAGCACCCGGATGCAGGACTTTAT
>NZ_BAAHXD010000129.1:0-406 GCF_054657115.1 Methyloparacoccus murrellii
CACGTGACCCGCGTGGTGGCGTCGCATGGCCGGCGCTCCTCGTCGTACGCCAGACCCGAGACGTACTGCCAGCGAGGTGTCTCGCACCCGCGCTCGACCACGGCCTCGTCGCTGAGGTTGAAGGCGTGCTTGAGGTAGAGCAGCGCCATCATGATGCGCAGCGGCACCCGCGGGCGCCCGGCGTTGGACTTGCGCGCAAGGGGTTGCGCAGCCTCACCAAACCGATCCAGATCGGGCATGGCCTGCGCGGCGCGCGCCTTGCGCGAGAACAGGTGCGCCACCGATGCCTCGATCTGCTGCCACGGCATGCGAGAGGCCAACACCACCAGCGGGTGGCGCAGATCGATCATGGGGTCCAGGCGGGCGCGGAAAAAGTCCTCGGTGGCCGCGTCGGCGAACATCACAA
>NZ_BAAHXD010000130.1:0-383 GCF_054657115.1 Methyloparacoccus murrellii
GCCTCGGCGCGGGCGACGGCGGCGAGGAAGGCGTCCGGGTCCTGAATCAGGTGGTCTGCCGCCAGCACCAGCAGGCAGGCGTCGCGCCCGTGGCGCGCCGCCACCCAGTGGGCCGCGAGGGCAATGGCGGGCGCGGTATTGCGGCCCACGGGCTCCAGCAGGTAGCGCCCCGTCAGCGGCCGGGTCGAGGCCACCTGCGCCAGCGCATCCTTGCTCATGAAGTAGTAGTCGCGGTTGGTCACCGTGAGCAGCTCGCCGGCCGCCGCCACCGTGGCGGCCCGGCGGTAGGTCTTCTCGATCAGCGTCTCGCCATCCGCCAGCCGGATGAACGGCTTGGGACAAGCCTCCCGCGACACCGGCCACAGCCGCGTGCCCGTACCACC
>NZ_BAAHXD010000131.1:0-383 GCF_054657115.1 Methyloparacoccus murrellii
TGTGGGTACGCTGGTATGAAGGCGTGTACGGCTGGTCCGCTGGCCTGGACTCCTTCGCACCGGAGTTCGAGACCTACTGGATGAACTTCCTGTACACCGAAATCGTACTGGAAGTGGTCACCGCCTCCATCCTGTGGGGCTACATCTGGAAGACCCGCGACCGCAACCTGGCCGCGGTCGAGCCGCGTGAAGAACTGCGTCGCAACATGACCCACCTGATCTGGCTGTTCGCCTATGCGAATGCCATCTACTGGGGTGCCTCGTACTTCACCGAGCAGGACGGCACCTGGCACCAGACGATCGTGCGCGACACCGACTTCACCCCGTCGCACATCATCGAGTTCTACCTGAGCTACCCGATCTACATCATCACCGGCTTTGGC
>NZ_BAAHXD010000132.1:0-367 GCF_054657115.1 Methyloparacoccus murrellii
GAACCGGGGTCTCGCCCAACTCGATGCCGGCAAAGCGGCGCATGGATTCGATCTCATATAGGGCATCCTCAGCCCCTGGGTCAGACAGATCGAACCACTGCTGCAAACAGTGAATCCGCAGCATCATGCTCAACGGCATCGGCTGACGCCCTGGCTGACCTGGTTTCGGATAGAACGGTTCGACCACGGCCAACAACGCGTCCCACGGCACCACCTGCTCCATCTCCAGCAGAAAGCGCTCCCGACGGGTTTGCTTCTTCTTGAGGTCATAGCTGAGCGAGGCAAAGGTGAGCTGTTTCATGGGGTCATCCGAAGGGGCAGTAATCGGTGGGCGCTATCCTACCGCAGGGAGTTGTTCAGAGGTTCC
>NZ_BAAHXD010000133.1:0-346 GCF_054657115.1 Methyloparacoccus murrellii
GCCTAACGTAAATTCGACTGCAAGGCACCCGCAGTGTAACGTGCGAGACAGCCATGTAACATGCTTATTTCATCCGCCATGAATGAACGTCCCCCCCAAGCCTCCCCGCCTCCTCGACCAGATACGGGAGGCGCTGCGTCTGCGGCATTATAGTCTCCGCACCGAGCAAGCTTACCTCCATTGGACCAAGCGGTTCATCTACTTTCATGGCAAGCGCCATCCACGGGATCTGGGACCCAAGGAAGTGGAAGCCTTCCTGACTCACCTTGCTGTCGAGGGCGGTGTTTCGGCGTCAACCCAAGGGCAGGCGCTGGCGGCATTGCTATTTCTGTACACGCAGGTGCTG
>NZ_BAAHXD010000134.1:0-345 GCF_054657115.1 Methyloparacoccus murrellii
CTAGATTCCGTGGAGTGCAGGGACCATTTTGCTGCACAAAAATCAGCGACGAGATCCCGCACTTCGGAATCGGTCAATGTTAAAACGGAGACACCATATTCAGGGCCGTTTTTTATGTGAATCTCGCAGATGGTCGTGCCGCCAGCCCCAGTCTCAAGCGCTGTTCGGTGAATGCTTGGTTTGTCCGAAGCCGTTTGAGGTGTCAACAGCTCGAAGATAAAGCTGATGGCTGTCGACTTGCCGACACCGATATCACCGATGAAGGCGATGTTGTGAGCGGTGCGAGTGAGGAAGTTTGCGGCCCGAATCAGCGCATCACGGTGCTTTTCGATTTGTCGGCGTAGT
>NZ_BAAHXD010000135.1:0-340 GCF_054657115.1 Methyloparacoccus murrellii
GGCCGCTGGAGACGCCACAGGGTGCCATCGACGTATCGCCAGCCATCCATCGCACCCGCGCACAGGCGGGGGAACAGCCACCCGGGATCGCCGCCCTCGACCTTCACCCGCGGCAGGCGCAATCGATCGCTGCCGGGCCGGATGACGCCATGCTGGGCAATGAACACGCTGGTGTAACCGGCCGTGGCCAGAAGCCGGGCGGTCGTGGGGTTCTCGTCGAAACGCATGCCGAACGGGTAGGCAAAGCTGTTGATGGCCTGCCCGAGCTGCTGCTCCAGCAGCTGTTTGGAGCACACGGCTTCCTGCCACGCCGCCTCCGGTGATATTCGCCCCAACGAGC
>NZ_BAAHXD010000136.1:0-337 GCF_054657115.1 Methyloparacoccus murrellii
GGCCATGTCCGGAAAGACCGAGCGTCGGAAACCTGGATCCTGAAAGCCACCGCGTGTGGCAATCAGATCCACCAGGGTCATGTCCTTGGTCAGGATGAATCTGCCAGGCTCTTTGATATGTCCCGCAAGGGTGACATAGCGATCCTTGGCCACAAAGCCGACGATGGAAATCTTGTCCCTGGCTTCGAGGCGAGTCTTATTGTCCTGTGTCAGTTTCGAATAGTCCTGTGCGATGGGTACTACCATGGAACGGCTATTCCCGCCGACGTCGGCACGCGCAATGACGGCCTGCGTCATTTCTGCGCCTTCCTGCAGCCCGCCAGCCATGATCAGCAGA
>NZ_BAAHXD010000137.1:0-317 GCF_054657115.1 Methyloparacoccus murrellii
CCGCCAGCCGGTGCAGGGCGGGCTGATCCACCACAGCGACAGGGGCGTGCAGTATGTCTCCATCCGCTACACCGAACGCCTGGCCGAGGCTGGCATCGAACCCTCGGTCGGGCGCGTGGGCGACTCCTACGACAACGCCCTGGCCGAAACCATCAATGGCCTGTACAAGGCGGAAGTGATCCACCGCCAGTCTTGGAGAAGCCGTGAGGCCGTGGAGCTGGCCACGCTGACCTGGGTGGACGGGTACAACAATCGCCGGCTACTGAGTTCCATCGGCCACATCCCACCGGCGCAAGCTGAAGCCGCGTATTATCGAC
>NZ_BAAHXD010000138.1:0-314 GCF_054657115.1 Methyloparacoccus murrellii
GCAGGACGCAGGCCTCGAGCTCAAGCAGACCTTTGCCAAGGAAGGTCGGCAGTTGCGCTTCAAGGCGGGGCGGTATGCCCATGCCAAACCATTCAAGCGGCTGTGCCGGGTGATCAAGCGCCAGAGCACCGTGGTGGGACGTCTGGCGCGCGCGATCAAGCGCAAGGCATTTGCCGCTGAGGGTGCCATGGGCCTGGCGCTCGATGGCGCACTGGGCAAGGCCGAGCCGGCGCTCAGCCGCAAGAACACCCGCGGAGCGCCCAAGCGCTACGCCTGGCATGCCCCAGAGGTCGAATGCATGGCCAAGGGCACGA
>NZ_BAAHXD010000139.1:0-307 GCF_054657115.1 Methyloparacoccus murrellii
GGGAGTGTCAGAAATTCTGTGTGTGAGGCGTGGGGAGACTTTTCCACGGTGACGGTTGCCGAAGGTCCGTTCAGGCCGTAGGTGCCCGGCGCGGTGGGAAAGTCGGTGGTCATTTTATCCGCGGGCCGCTTCAAAGCGTTCGGCATAGAGGATGGCGAACTGGTTCATGGCTTCCTTCCAGTCCTTGGCGGCCCGTCCCCAGTCGGCCGTGATGTTGCGCAAGGCCAGCCAGATCAGCTTGGTGGCAGCGGCATCGCTCGGGAAATGGCCGCGGGTCTTGATGATCTTGCGCAGCCGGGCGTTGATG
>NZ_BAAHXD010000140.1:0-303 GCF_054657115.1 Methyloparacoccus murrellii
TGTAGGTAAATTTTTAGGTAATAAAGCGTTTGTTGGTATCGGCTTGATAAGCTATAGCGCATATCTTTGGCATCAGCCCGTTTTGGCGTTTGCCAGGCATTGGTCTAAGGAGTTAGATCATTTTTTAATCTTATTGTTAGTGGGCTTCGTGCTAACAATTGCCTACCTTAGTTGGAAATTCATTGAGCTGCCTTTCAGGACTAAGGGAAAGTTTAATAGAAAATTTGTGTTTCTAGCTTCCTTTGTGGGTGCGCTTTTTTTCATTTGTATCGGATACTTTACTTCGAAAATTGACTTTGCTAG
>NZ_BAAHXD010000141.1:0-299 GCF_054657115.1 Methyloparacoccus murrellii
TCTGATCCAACAGGCCCAAGCGGGCGAAATTGAGCTGGCTTATGTGGATGAGGCGGGTTTCGCGCCGCAACCGCCGAACCGCTCGGCCTGGAGCAAGGTGGGTGAAACGCATGCGGTGGTATCGAAGCGGTCGCAACGCCTGAATGTCATTGGCGCGCTGCTGTCCTCGGGGCGGTTGATGATGGCGAAGCTGTGGCATAGCGTGACTGGCCTGTGGTTCTTCGGTTTTCTCATGGCCCTGATCGAGCGGGTCAAGAAGCCGATGGTGGTAATCCTGGACAATGCATCGATCCACACGG
>NZ_BAAHXD010000142.1:0-287 GCF_054657115.1 Methyloparacoccus murrellii
CGCCTTCGAAGACAAGAAAAAGCCAAAGAATCAAGGCGCGTGGTATAAGGCGCTGGCAACCGGAAAGCCGCCCTTGTTCGGGCATTTCTATGGTGATTTTGGCGCGGCGCTCTATCCCATCATGACGGCCGATGATTCCGCCGGCGTCTATTCCGCCCTGCCTCAAATGCCGCAAACGGGCCTGACCAACGGCTTCATTGTCCATGTGGGACCGTTGAGGAAATCCAGGCCGACCTTGACGATCGGCCTCACCGCCGAGGATTTGGCCACGTTCACAACGCGGCTGC
>NZ_BAAHXD010000143.1:0-274 GCF_054657115.1 Methyloparacoccus murrellii
TGTTGTCTCGACATGCACGACGGCATCTTCGACAACATCAAACATGGCCTCGTTGCTCCTTTCAAAGTTCAGGGGTGAGAGGTAGCGCAGGCCGCTGTGGCGGTGCCGGGGGTTGTACCAGCCTTCAATCCAGGTGAAGACCGCCATGCGGGCCTGCGCCTTGCTCTGGAAGGTGCTGCGCTCGATGAGTTCGCCTTCCAGGCTGGCTGAAGAAGCTCTCGGCCATCGCGTTGTCGTAGGCATCGCCCACCGTTCCCATCGAAGGCCGCACCTG
>NZ_BAAHXD010000144.1:0-271 GCF_054657115.1 Methyloparacoccus murrellii
GCAGCCGCACCAGTTCTTCCCGCTCGGCGGTGGTCAGGCCTTCCTTGCCTGGTAAAGGCTTGCCGTCGTCGATGGCGGCCTGGCCGACCCAGTTGGTGATGGACTGGGCCGTGACACCGAACTCACGAGAGAGCTGCGCGGGTGAGCGGCCTGCTCGAACCAGCTCGACCATCTGCTGTCGGAATTCCGCCGGGTACGGCGGTCGTACTTTGGACATTTGCGACTCCTTGAACACAAAGAATGATGTGTCCACGGAACCGGGGCAACTCCA
>NZ_BAAHXD010000145.1:0-268 GCF_054657115.1 Methyloparacoccus murrellii
TCCACCACGTCCGGGTCTTCGAGCGCGGCGGCGATCAGCGGCCCCATCGCCGTGCGCAGCATCTGGATGCGGCGGTCGAGCGACGTGGCACTCATGGACTGCGGAACGGCGCTCATGACGCACGCTCCTGCGCTTGCGCGGCTGCCGCCGCGTCTTCCATCCGCATTGGGTCGGGATGCAGTTCCTCCACCACGTCGCGCACCAGGCTGCGGCCCCGCAGCAGGTGGCGGCCAAGCTGCTCGGTGAACTGCTCGAAGCGCGCCTTGCC
>NZ_BAAHXD010000146.1:0-263 GCF_054657115.1 Methyloparacoccus murrellii
TCTTCGATGTCGCCTCGGGCCCGTTCGAATCGCTCCGGATCGCGTTTTTTTTCAAGCTGTAGCGCGTACGCTTCCACACGTAGCCCAGTTGCTTCAATTCCAGGCGCAAGGTGGTCCGACCGATGACAACCTGGTATTCACGCTCCAGGCGCGTCAGCAATTCCCGCGACGACAACGCTTCACTCTCCACCCACGTTCCCAACTGCTGGCGGTGCTCGTCCGTCAGCTTGCTCGGTGCCCCGCTGCGCGGTCGATCCGGCAAA
>NZ_BAAHXD010000147.1:0-259 GCF_054657115.1 Methyloparacoccus murrellii
TGCGACAAAATGTCGCATTTTTTATTGACAGGCGGGGGCGGGGTGGTAGACTGCGCCTCACTCTGAGGACCGGGGTGCGGCCACAGCGACAGGCTGGGGTCGTCAACATCGAAGGACTGAAGCTCAAGGGTGCGGCAACGCACCGCAAGTCAAAACACAAGAGGTAACGACTATGGCAGTAACAACTGCGGGTGTAGGCGCGGCGGACAAGCCGTTGCTGGACAAGGCATGGCTGAGCTTTGCGTTCGCCATTTATTTT
>NZ_BAAHXD010000148.1:0-239 GCF_054657115.1 Methyloparacoccus murrellii
GTTCTCAGATACACCACAATGCTTTCCTGGGCCAGTGTCAAAGTGGTTTGCAGCTGGTGAGGACGGTGCGATGCGTCCGCCACGTCGTCACGTTTCCTCCACTTGCGGATGGTCGAGCGGGTGGTGTTGTAAAGGCGGGCCAGCGCCCGTTCACTCAGAGAGGAAGATTGAATCTCCCGACGAATCGCAGGTGTCGTACGAGCCTGCTGATGAAGACGGATGTTCATGCGGTTTTCCCC
>NZ_BAAHXD010000149.1:0-233 GCF_054657115.1 Methyloparacoccus murrellii
TCGTTGTTCCTGAAGGTCAGCCAGTTGAGGTAGCGGCCGTCGGTGGAGCCGGGGTACTGGCCGTTGTCGTGCCAGCCCGTGGCGTCGATGCTGGCGGTGTCCAGGCTGCTGGCCAGGAGATCGCCCATGATGTCGTTGTCGAACAGCTGCATGCCGCAGTCGGTGTGATGGATGACGAAGAACTCCTGGGTGCCGAGCAGCTTGTGCGAGATCACCAGCGAGCGGATGGCGTC
>NZ_BAAHXD010000150.1:0-224 GCF_054657115.1 Methyloparacoccus murrellii
TCCTCCAGCGTCAAATCCTCCACCATATCGAAGGTGCCGGGTTTGTTGACGAGTCCATCGATGGTGACCTGCTGTTTTATGCGCATTTCATCGAAGGAATAGATGCGGATGACATCGTTTTCCTCCAGTGGCATGTTGGCCGAGGCATCCTTGTCCAGCAGGGCGCCCAGCCGGAAGGGGATGATTTTCCGGCCGACCGTGCCCGGCACCGTGCGGAAAATGTG
>NZ_BAAHXD010000151.1:0-224 GCF_054657115.1 Methyloparacoccus murrellii
TTACCAGGCGCTCCTTGAGCAACAGGGCTTCCTTTGCAGCATGAGCAGGAAGGGCGACTGTTACGACAATGCCGCCATGGAAAGCTTCTTTCATACCCTGAAGGTGGAGCAGGTGCATGGGGCCCGTTACCCCACCCGGGAAGCGGCCAAGGCCGAGGTCTTCGACTACATCGAGACCTACTACAACCCCAAGCGCCGCCATTCGACCCTCAACTACCAGTCAC
>NZ_BAAHXD010000152.1:0-222 GCF_054657115.1 Methyloparacoccus murrellii
CATGACCTACGTGCCGACCTGGATGGGGTTCCTCTATCTGGCGGTGGTCATCGATGTCTGGAGCCGGCGCGTGGTGGGCTGGGCCATGGGCGAACGCATGACCGCAGACCTCGTGCTCGCGGCGTTGAACATGGCCCTTGAGCAGCGCAAACCCAAGGGTGTCATCCACCACAGCGACCAGGGCAGCCAGTACACCAGTCTGGCCTTTGGCGAGCGCTGCCG
>NZ_BAAHXD010000153.1:0-219 GCF_054657115.1 Methyloparacoccus murrellii
TTCAAGCGGTGGCTTTGCGACGAAGGAAGGTCAGGATGAGGTTTGCGTGTTCGGTGATGCATCAAAGATAAGCATCTGGGTTCTGGTGTATGTCTCGGATGACCCGGACTATCTCTCAATGCGGAAAGCCGTCAAATCAACGCCGCTGGCATTGGACCTGCCCTATATGAAGCAGTAATTCCTTTTGCCGTCACCACCAATAGACCCGACTGGCGCGGG
>NZ_BAAHXD010000154.1:0-214 GCF_054657115.1 Methyloparacoccus murrellii
ACACCGTGCCCGCCGGATCACGTCAATCGTCAGTTCCAGGCCACTCGACCCAACAGCCTGTGGGTCTCGGACTTCACCTACGTTTCCACCGGGCAGGGCTTTGTTTATGTGGCGTTCATCATCGACGTCTTTGCCCGACGGATCGTGGGCTGGCAGGTATCGAACTCAGCACACACCGGCTTCGTGCTCGATGCCCTGGAGCAGGCGCTGTATG
>NZ_BAAHXD010000155.1:0-213 GCF_054657115.1 Methyloparacoccus murrellii
CACGGGCTTGGCCGACATGGAACGCGATGCGCCGCCACAGCTGCTTGTCCGCGCAGCGAAGCAGGTTTGCCGCTTGGCGCACCGGCAACTCCCGGCACAGCGCCAAGGCCAAGGCCTCGAACGCCGCAGTGAAGCCCGACCCCGCACGAGCCCAAGGCACGGGCGTCTGGGTGGTCTTGCCGCAGCTGCCGCAGGCGATGCGCGGCACATCGC
>NZ_BAAHXD010000156.1:0-207 GCF_054657115.1 Methyloparacoccus murrellii
CCCGAAACGGTTTGAGAATCAAGCCGGTACCCGTCCGCGGAAGTGGGTCAACTCCACCACAGCCGGAATCGACCCCTGCCGAAGTGCTCTTCGCTGCCGTGCGCGCAACGATTCAGCAACTCTTGAGTACGCCGATGAAAGACGCCGAAGTAGCGGCCGCGTTGGATGTTTCCAACGCGCAGGCCAAGGCATGGTTGCAGCGCCTTG
>NZ_BAAHXD010000157.1:0-206 GCF_054657115.1 Methyloparacoccus murrellii
CTGGCCCGGCAGGACCGGCTGGTCACCTTCGGCATCCTGCCGACGGCCCCTGACAGCGGCTTCGGCTACATCGAGGCCGGCGCCGCGCTGGGCGAGGGCCGCCAGGTCGTCCGCTTCGTGGAGAAGCCGGACCGCGCCACCGCCGAAGGCTACCTCGCCGCCGGCAACTTTTTCTGGAATGCCGGCATGTTCTGCTTCCGCGCCGG
>NZ_BAAHXD010000158.1:0-202 GCF_054657115.1 Methyloparacoccus murrellii
ACACTGGGGGCCGTGTAAATCGGCTTGATCGTCGCCGCCAGCGCCTTGCGATCTTTCCAGCTGGCGTCATCGAGGCTGTTGCGGATCAGATGCACGATGCAGGTTTGCAGCGTGGTGGCGGGAAAGACGGCTGCCAGGGCCTCGGGCATCCCCTTCAGGCCATCGGTGACGGCGATCAGGATGTCGGCCACGCCGCGGGTCA
>NZ_BAAHXD010000159.1:0-202 GCF_054657115.1 Methyloparacoccus murrellii
TTTCCAGCGGATTCCGCACGTATCTTTTACGGCGACGGCAGAACCCTGCGACAGGTCGTTGGTGGCGACATATTCCGTGCGGTTGGTCGCCGCAACCCGGAACAGTTTCACTTTGTAATCCATCGGGAAACCATGTATTTTCACAAGCTTGCCGCGCAGAATTTCGTCGCTGAACCAATCCAACTCGGAAACCGACCTATAG
>NZ_BAAHXD010000160.1:0-202 GCF_054657115.1 Methyloparacoccus murrellii
GCACTGGGGGCCGTGTAAATCGGCTTGATCGCCGCCGCCAGCGCCTTGCGATCTTTCCAGCTGGCGTCATCGAGGCTGTTGCGGATCAGATGCACGATGCAGGTTTGCAGGGTGGTCGCCGGGAAAACCGCGGCCAGCGCTTCCGGCATCCCCTTCAGGCCATCGGTGACGGCGATCAGGATGTCGGCCACGCCGCGGGTCT
>NZ_BAAHXD010000161.1:0-201 GCF_054657115.1 Methyloparacoccus murrellii
TTGGCGCGGTTGTTGTCGTCGTCCGGGGCGGTCAGGGCGCTGATGGCGGCCCACGAGCCGACATCGCTCCAGCCGAATTCCGCGGGGACCACGGCGACGTTGTCGGCCACTTCCATGACGGCGTAGTCGAGGGATATGGAGGGCACCCGGGCGAAGGGCTCGGCCGGGATGTCCAGCAGGTCGGCCGCGCCGGCGGCCAGC
>NZ_BAAHXD010000162.1:0-201 GCF_054657115.1 Methyloparacoccus murrellii
CATGAGCAAGATACTGACCGAAGTCCTGAAAGCCAACGAAGGCTACGCCGCCAGCTTCACCAAGGGTGACCTGGCCCTGCCGCCGGCACGCGGCTTCGCCATCCTCACCTGCATGGATGCCCGGCTCGACCCGGCCAAGTACGCCGGCCTGTCCGAGGGCGACGCCCACGTCACCCGCAACGCCGGCGGCCGCGCCAGCGA